>NZ_JAVRCL010000021.1:0-22794 GCF_034530775.1 Nostoc sp. DedSLP04
TCTTTTAATCCTTTTATTCAGAATACTCGGAAAGTGACAGAAGAGGGTTATAGCACAAGCCAACGTGGTTAGGACATTAACAGATGATAAAACTTAGACACAACAAGACTTTTCACCCAATCCCCAGTCACCAGTCCCCAGTCCCTTGCTATATCTAAATATTTCAGTTGTTACACCCAGGTGGGTGAGAAATAATTCAGCCACTTGGGTGAACCAGGTGTGTGAGGTTACATTTTGTAAAAAAAGAGATTCTAGTACTAGAGAACATTGATTTTACCTAACTCTAGTGAGAATAACTTTATGAAACTGACAAAATTAGCTGCCTCTTTCTTTGCTGCTGCTTCCATTGTCCTCTCAGCCGGGATTGCATCTGCTCAAACAGCAGTTACTAACGGTACTAACGGTAATTACATCGGTGCTGGTGTTGCTGTTGGTGCAACCAGTGGCGGACAAGGAAACGATGAAGCACAAATTGGTGGTAATATTCAAGGACGATACGCCGTACCCAATGCACCTGTTTCACTGCGGGGTTCTGTGTTGTATGGTGGTGATGCTGCTGCAATTATGCCCATAGTGACTTATGATGCGCCCATCGCCAAAAATACTAACGTTTACTTCGGTGGTGGTTATTCCTTTGTAACTGACGAAGGTCAAAAAACTCCATTGGGCAATCGGAATTCACCTGTAGTCACCCTTGGGATTGAATCAGAAGTTAGCAAAAATGTCATTGCCTACGGCGATACTAAATGGGGTATTGACGCTTACAGAAATAGTGATGCTGATGCTGTCAGCTTCCAAGCCGGATTAGGCTATCGCTTCTAGTAATTACGAGCTAGAAAACGGCCTATTCACAAGCTAAAGCAATGCTGTTTACCAGCCGTAATAGTAATTCATTCTTTCATACCTGAGTATTCTATTCAGGTATGAATAATTTTTATTGATGATTTTGATAAAAAATGATATTGGCTAGTATTGATACTTTCTTTTAAAGTGAAATGAGTAATTGAGAATACACGTATAAGATATTACTCATGAAAAAGATTAATCCCACTCCAGAAATAGTTGGTGAAACAACTGACGTAGAATCTTGGCTGATGCGAGCGGGGCTAAGATTTTCCGACTTAGGTAACGATGCTGCAAGTATTGCAATCCGTAGGCAATGGCGAGAATACCAAGCCGCAGTTCACAGATGTTGTGTAACCCTACATCAACCACCATCACGCGTTCAACTAAGCGGCGACTATGCCAGCTTGAGAATACCTGGCTCGGCATTAACTAATTGTGAGATCGATCGCCTGTCGAGTCGTCCCTAGTCCTTAGACTAATAATCCTGTTGTACGCCGTTTACTACTGGCTTAACTTGCGAAAATGGATCGGTGCCGCCACCCCAGTTAAAGTCACTAATTCGGAAGCTGATGCCGCCTAACTCCAACACCGGATTGTAACGTAAGGTGATGCCATAGGTGCGACGGCTATATTCCAAAATGTAGTCGGTGCTAGTTTCTTTACCAGTATCCAAGTTAACAGATGTTTGAAAGCCTAAGCGAAAAGGGCCGTAGATTTGCTGTGATATTCCAGCGGTCAATACTTTGTTATCAACGGAGCGGTCAAACAAAAAGGGTGATAATCCGCTATTTAAGCCTTGAGAGTAACTGACATTAAAGGCGGTATAGTCGAAAAAAGGTCGGGAAAAATGGCCAATTTGCCCTTGTAAGCCAATTGTACTAGTTAGAGTACTTTGGTTATCACCATTGGTGTAATAGCTGGTAGTGCCTGTGAGGCTAGCGATCGCTAGCAAGTAAGGAACTACAGGAGTAGCGGTGTATCGTAATCCCTCGCTGGCAGTGGGTGGTAATGGTTTTCCCTGCCACAGCAACAGCCCTCTACTGAGAGTTGCACTGCCTTGTAAACGACCAAGCGAAATGCGATTGTTTTCCCGCACTGGTTCTAGCAAGTCTAGGCGATCGGTGTTGGCATCAATATACTGGGCACTTGCCTGGTAGTTGAGGTTGATGCCACTTTTTCCTAAAGGAATCACAGGAGAGGTAATAATGCCGCCAAAACTGCTCTGGACAGTTTGAAAACCCAGAGTACCGTTGTAGAGACGATTGCGGTAGTTATATTGCACATTCAATGTGTGGGGAAGAGAAGTGCCTAATATCTGGCGCAATCCTAAATTCACCCGCAAATTATCTTCCACGTCATTCAAGTTAAAACTAGTTAATTCCCCATTTCCCTGAATTATCGTCCGTGGACTCAAAACAGAATTTATCTTGGTTTTCACAGCAAACAGTGAGCCTAAGTCACCCACGCCTTCTTGCACACCTCTCTGTAATAATAACTGGGGCGTAATCGTCCAGCGTGTCTGCTCTGTATCGATTAGTGGAAAGCCACGCTCAATATATAAACCACCCCGATCTTCTCCATCGTAGCCGGGGGAGACTATTGCAGGTGAAGCGTCCCGCTCTCGGCGGTCAATAGTACGCTCATTCAAAGGAATTGGTAAGGAGACTGTTTGATCCAATACCAAACGCTGTCGCTGTGTCCTGATGCGGTCTACCAAAGGTGATTCTCGCGTCAAAGTTACTTTATCTGCGCGTAATTCTAATTCTGGGGGCGAAAAAGGATCGTTGGTGATGCGGACATTGCTTGCTTGCCAGCCTTGCGGATAAAAATCAATTTGTTCAGCTTCAAACCTGAGCCGATTGACTACACCTCCTGTTTTTGATCGCGGGATGTTGCTAGCATCTGACTGACCACCAAATGTCACATTAATTCCTCCAGGGCTACTCACACCGGAAAGGGGCTGATCGGCTCGAATGCGATCGCTAGGCGGAAGTCTTGAAACTCCACCAGCACTTATAGCTGTGGGTGAAAAAGCAAAATCTGTTTGGGCTGAAGGTACGTAAATTTCTCCTCTACCATTTTCCAGTTCCCCACGATCTTGAACGAAGTTATAGGTGAAGCGTTGTCCGCGCAGTATTTGATCGCCCCGGGTTAAGGTGACGTTGCCTTCACCCGCAGCGATCAAGTTGTCCAAATTAACTTGCAAGCGATCGGCATCCACCACTGCCCCATCAAATCGCACAACTACATTACCTACAGCTGTAATAATTCGCTGTTTCTCGTCATACTCTTGCCGATCTGAAGTGACTTCTACAGTTCTTGGCCCGGCTGGCGGTGTGGTAGCTGGCGCAGTTGTACCAGATGGTTGAGCTTGTGGCTGAGTGGTATTTACTTGTGGTGTAGGCGTTGGTACTTGGCTTTGTTGCTGGACTTGAGACTTAAATTCTACAGCGATCGGCGCTGAGAGTTTGTTTGTCGGGTTACGAGACTTAAATGTTATAAGATTTTGTACTGATTGAGAACTCGGTGCAAGATCGGCAGCAGATACAGAGATATTGTCTTTTTTTAGAGACTGTTGTGCAGTAATATCGCGTTGCTGTTTTTGTTGAGTTAACTTCTCAGCTAAAATTTCCGCCTTGGATTTAACTAATTTGTTGCTGTTTGTGACAGTTGGGGCAATTTGCAGAGGGCGTGGAGATTGGGCGACAAGTGGGCTTGGAGAAACTTTATAGCTAAAGCTAGAAGAGTCCAAAAAGGTTGATTTTGCTCCACCACTAGAGTTTGGAGGTAGCGTAGACGCAAAGCAGCTTGTCGTCAGACATCGCTGACCGAGTTTTTGAGAAGCTTCACCCTTTGCGTCTTCGTCTAAAGCCTCCGCTCCAACTTTTCTTTGCAAGGCAACGGCTTCTCTTTGCATCTCCCGTTTGCGCAGTGCCGACATCAGAAGTTCCGAGTGGCGGGGTTCGACGCTCGGGCTTGTCTTTGTGTCTTTTTTAACTTGGCGATTAGAGGTTGTAACCTCTTGCGTGGGATAACCAACAACCAGCGGCTGCCCCAAAAGCCCAGCAGTTGCAGAACCGGGGAGTGGGGAACTTTCTGGTGGAAATGTTTCTGGTGAATGAGGTACAGAAGAAGTTTCAGCAACTACCAAGCGATCTTGAGTTGAGTCGATCGGAGTTGACAATAAAAGATCGCTCTTAGTGTTACCCGAAATTGCCAACTGAGCCAAATTCTTGGGCTGCTTGGATTTGTCTGTCTTTTCGTGTGTTCCAGTATCTACACCTGAAAGAAACTTTGTATGACTAGCAGACGAGGCGGGATTTACAGATTGTAAAGATTCAACGATAGGAGGCGGATTAGGTGGCAGAACTGGATGAAGCATAAGTGAGCAAAATCGGGCTAACAAACAGCCAAATGACAAAGGGAAGGATAAACATACATTTTGCCTTCCGACTGTCGCCTTCTGCTACCTACAGCAAGCTACTTGGAGAAAGAAACTTACTAAATTTTCGCTTAGTAAGTTTCCGTGGCGTTTAGTATTTTCCGCCTTCCAAAGTCGCGGATAATTTATCGCCCTTTTACTCTAAGTCCCGACGGCCGGGGTTACGAGCTGGATCGTTCGACAAAAATCCAAAGATGAAGATAGTTACGAAAAAGGCAACAACAATATAAACAGCGATTTTTAAAGTCAGCATAGAAATATCTCCAACGGGTAAAACAAAGAAAGCTTTTCTTTCAGTATCTGCAATGCAGAAAAGATAGCTACTTTATATTACCCAAATCTCGTCCCTTTTTTAGAGGACTCTGGGGACTCAAGACTAGGAATGTCTACCCTACGGTTATTGATAATGTACAAGATGTCAGTTGTCTGACTTGTAGATGCCCTTAAGAAAGATAACTCAGAGGCGTTTACCCTTGTGACGTTGACTGATGGCAAAGGTTTCCCAAAAAAGGCAACAGCTTACAGGGGATAGTTACTATTCCCCATACCCTTCAGGAGTGCTGAGTGCTAAGTTAAGAGTGTTGAGTTAGGAGTTATTATTTTTCCTCTGCTCCCCTGCTCCTCTGCTCCCCTGCCCCCCGGTTACTGAGCGTAGTCGAAGTATGCCCCCCTGCTCCCCTGCCCCTCTGCCTCTTATACCCCATGCCTATTTCTCAACTTGAAGCTTTGCTATATCTTTGCCAATTCGGTTTTTGATTACTCGTGCAGGTGTGCCGACAGCAACGGAAAAAGCAGGAATATCTTTATTAACAACTGCTCCTGCACCAATAACACTGCCTTTGCCGATAGTAACGCCATCTAATACTGTTACTCCATGTCCTAGCCAACAATCATCTTCAATCACAATTCCCTTGCGAGTAACACCTTGGTATTTAATCAGCTCCATCGGATCGGCAAAATTATGATTATTGGCATATATCCCTGAATGGGCAGCAATCATGCAGTGTTTACCAATTTTAATGTCTCCTGGCCCCTCAATACACACGTTAGGAGCAATGAAGGTGTCTTCATCAATATGTATATACGTATCTTCTAAAGACCCGATATCAACGTTACGTTCAATCGCAACTCTATTTCCTAGATGAATTCTATTATTTTTATGTCCTCTCGCATCCATCCGCACACCCTTGAAAATATAGACTCCTGTGCCGATCTCAATACAAGAAGTACCGTTAAATTCAACACCATTTTGAATATATACTGGGCTGTCTATCTGGCCAAAAATACTACGATATCCTAAATTACGCAACTTTGGGCCGAGAAGAAGTGTTGGAATATCTCCTAATACTGTAGTTACTAAAAGTTCTTGCACGCGCTGCAATTTGGAAAAATATTGCTCGTTCTGCATGGCTACATATCTCGTTAATCAATTGTTGTTGACAGTGTTTAAAGTTGTTTTGACTGTATTCTAATCTTCTACCAATACCAATAGACTATGTATGTATTAATACATAAGCTAAGGTAGCAATATCACCAAAATTTCCCAAGATTTTTAGATGGTTTTACATTGAAAAACCAAAGTCTGGCTTTGACTATGCGAACAATTCTTGAGGTTAGATATGTAAAATTACTCAAGTAATATGCACAATTGCATTAAGTCGATAGCAGATTTTGTACTATATGCACGTAAAATTTTGGCTTATGTTTCACAAAATCAATTAACAAAACAATTTCAGTGCATTGCTGTGTCAAAACTTAGACTCTAAATTGTCTGATGGAAAATTTGCTGGTTTAGATAGACTACTGTTTTGGTTCTCTGGCAAATTTGAAAAGCTTGCTACCGCTAACAGCACTCCTAAAGCAAATAGGGATAGTGTTGTTTGTCTTGAGGCTATTTACTCTCAAGCGGTTTTAGTTTTTTGAAACAATTCAGTTTCACAAACTATTTTGCAACAAAAAATACATTTAACTAGACTATATTCAAAGTTTAAATAAAATTTTTGCCTAGCATAACAATGTAATTATTGTTGGATTTTTCTGGGTATTGATGCCCAAATAAAATCCAATTAGGGTGGATTATCTCCCACATCAGCCATCACATTGAAGTTAACCATCGGTGCAAACAAGTAAGCGCTTCCCCGACTGCTATGACGGCTTTCTTGCAACGAATTTCTAGAGTATGCTGCTCCAATCATGTTGCACACGGATGATTTACAGACTAGCCAATTCACGTTTGTAATGACATGAATGGTTTTTAAGAACAATTGTTTTTAACAATAGCACATTTTATTTTTAGTGGAACACTCTTATTAAATAAGTTGATTTCCAGATTTATTGTTGATGATAATACTGGAAATAAGTTAACTTTTTTACTAGGGCGATTTCTCCGGCAGGCAAAGCCTATGCTACTCTAAAATATTTTTATACACTTAGATAGCATCCATTAAGGAGGGAGATTTAAAAATGCTGTAAGTAGTTATTGGCATTTTGGTCTATATTGTTATCGTTACTATTTTATAATTGGGCGTTAAACTCAGAATGACATTTACTATACTTGTGACACCCTCTTCGTTAAAAAGCCAAAGTAGCTGAAATTTTTTCTCTTCGCTATTACTTGTATCTAAAAATTTATAAATCACCCATTCGGGTGAGCCAAGCGGGTGATGCGTGCTTGGTACTACTCATTATAAATTTTATTAGAAGAAAGCTAAAAGTAGCTTATTTTCGAGGATAAATCTGCAAAAAAACATCTAACTTCCCAAATTGAGGTATCGATTTTAACTCACACACTTGGTTCAAATTATGGCTTTAATTAAAGAAATTGTACAAGAAGCTCTAACTATCGGCTCTTTGAGTGTTGTAGCCGAAGATCAACTGCGATCGCAGCTTCAAGGTAATTATGACTCAGAAGACCTAGATGCCTGGATCATTTTACAGCGAGCTATTGCAGCAGGTGATGTAAAACTTGAGTCGCGCCGAAAAAAAGCTTCCCCATCTCCTAAAGCCAAGGACACTTCATCAAGTATCAAACTTGCTTATCAAATGGCAGCAGAACTCGCTTATGCAGCAGCCGTAGCTCTGACAATGACAAAAAATACTAAAGATCAGCCTTCACTAGGTGCATAAAATAACACCTTTATAAGTTATCTTCCTGATTTAGTGAAACATTTAATACCAAGTAGTTAGCATAGGTGTAGCCCGCCCCAGGCATCGCTTTTCTTGATTAACTGCTTGGTAGGGCTTTGATCCGATTAATTATTTATGGGGTTTCCCTTCTGCTTCCTGGCTTGAGAGTGCTGAGTGCTGTTAGCGTCAGCGGGGCATTTAGCCCGTGCTGAGTAAAAATCCCAGTCTTTAGAAGATTTTCATGCAAGGCTTTTGAAACTCCTTTCATCGGGACTCCCTTCATTGACAGCGCAATTTTATTAAAAAATAATTAAAAAATTTCACCTTACCGGACACAGCTATAGGGAATTTTTACCCTCAGCCAAGACTCTCGAATTGATCCCCGGAAGCAATACTAAAATAAATATAAATTATTTATTCAAAACTAAATTTTTTTCAGTCATACATACCAGCCAATGATTAAATTTTAATATACCAAGTACATGGCTCAGAGTAAGGCATAGAATTAGAAACACCTTGGTGTAAACTTTAGCAACGAGGTTAAAAATAATTCTCAATGCTTAACAAAGTCATCGCTTTTTCACAAACTACAGTATAAAGAATTGGCAACATTGGTAAAGAGAGTAAACAATAACCATAGCTAAACTTGGAGTTTTGCCAACCTATGCAGCCAATTCGCACATTTAACGTATCCCCTTCACTACCGCCGCGACTCGAACCATTACGGCGGCTGGCATATAACTTGCACTGGGATTGGAACGTTGATACTAAAGATTTATTTCGTCGCTTAGACTCCGACCTGTGGGAGTCTAGCCATCACAACCCAGTGTTAATGTTAGGTACTATCTCTCAATCGCGGCTTCTGGAAGTTGTCGAAGATGAAGGCTTTTTAGCGCAAATGGATCGAGCTGACCGTCAGTTAGACGATTATTTGCAAGAGCGCACTTGGTATCAGAAACAACGGGAACAGAAACCCAAAGAATGCTATGCCTATTTTTCGGCGGAATTTGGACTTGTAGATTGTTTGCCCGTCTATTCTGGAGGCTTGGGCGTTCTGGCAGGGGATCACCTCAAATCTGCCAGTGACTTGGGGCTACCGCTTGTAGGTGTAGGTTTGCTGTATCAGCAAGGCTACTTTGCCCAATATCTCAATGCTGATGGCTGGCAGCAAGAACGCTATCTGCTCAACGATTTCTATAATATGCCCTTGCATCTAGAGCGCAATGCCGATGGTTCTGAACTGCGGATTGCGGTAGATTATCCAGGACGCAAGGTGTATGCCAGAGTTTGGCGCGTACAGGTGGGAACGGTTCCCTTGTATTTGATGGACACCAACATTGAACCGAACAACACTTACGACCACGACATCACAGATCAGCTATACGGTGGCGACATCGATATGCGTATCCACCAGGAAATTATGCTGGGGATCGGTGGTGTGCAAATGCTCAAAGCTTTAGGGCTGAAAGTCACCGCTTACCACATGAATGAAGGCCACGCCGCCTTCTCTGCCCTAGAACGCATCCGCTTGCTGATTCAGGAAGAGGGACTGAATTATCCCCAAGCTAGACAGGTGGTGGCTTCCAGTAATATCTTTACTACCCACACGCCAGTACCAGCAGGGATTGACTTGTTTGCTCCCGAAAAAATGTTGTACTACCTGGGGTATTATGCAGAGATATTTGGGTTGCCCAAAGAGCAATTTTTAGGACTGGGGCGCGAGAATACAGGCGATTTATCCGGGCCTTTCAGTATGGCGGTGCTGGCGCTGAAAATGGCAACATTTTCTAACGGTGTCGCCCAACTGCATGGTGTGGTGTCGCGGCAAATGTTCCAGGGCTTGTGGCAGAAAGTGCCAGTGGAGGAAGTGCCGATCGCTGCAATTACCAACGGTGTCCATGCTCGGAGTTGTGTGGCGAAATCGACTCAAGAATTGTACGATCGCTACCTCGGCCCAAATTGGTCATCAGCACCACCAGATAGCCCATTGTGGGATCGGATGGACGCCATACCCGATGAGGAATTGTGGCGCAATCACGAACGCTGCCGTTTAGATATGATTTTGTATGTGCGGGATCATTTGGTTAAACATTTGACCGATCGCGGCGCTTCTGCCTCTGAAATTTCCCAGGCACAAGAAGTTTTAGATCCTTACGCTTTCACCATTGGTTTTGCTCGTCGCTTTGCCACCTACAAACGCGCCACCCTCTGGATGCGCGATTTGGATCGGATTAAGCGGCTTCTACTGGCTAACAAAGACCGGAAAGTGCAATTCGTGATTGCTGGTAAGGCACATCCTAAAGATATCCCCGGTAAAGAACTGATCCGCGAGATCAATCACTTTATCCGCGAACAGCATTTAGAAAAACAGGTAGTGTTTGTTCCCAATTACGACATTCACATCTCCCGGTTGATGGTTGCGGGTTGCGATATTTGGTTAAATACACCGCGTCGTCCACGGGAAGCCTCTGGTACTAGTGGCATGAAAGCGGCAATGAATGGCTTGCCAAATTTAAGTGTGCTAGATGGCTGGTGGGATGAAGCTGATTACGTCCGCACAGGCTGGGCGATTGGACATGGAGAAAATTATGACGATCCTAACTACCAAGATGAAGTAGAAGCAAATGCTCTCTACGAATTGTTAGAGAAGGAAGTTGTACCGTTATTTTATGAACATCGGGATACTGATGGTTTGCCCCGTCCGTGGGTTGCCAAAATGAAGGATGCAATTCGGTTGAATTGTCCCTTCTTTAATACAGCGCGGATGGTCGGAGAATATGCTCTTAGGGCTTATTTCCCAGCTAGCGATCGCTATCATACCCTGACTGTTGATAACTATGCTCCAGCGAAAGAACTAGCCGCTTGGAAAGAAAAACTCAGCGAACACTGGTTCAACATCAGAATCAAAGATGTTGACGTATCGGCAGCTTCAGACATTGAAGTTAACCAAACCGTTGCTGTCAAAGCCAAGGTTGACTTAGCAACTTTGAGCAATAATGATGTGCAGGTGGAATTATATCAAGGTGCGATCGATGCCAATGGTGAGATTGTCAACGCTGTGCCAGTGGTGATGGATTACCAAGGCGAAGATGGACAGCAATTGAGTATTTACACTGGTAATATCATCTATACCGCTTCTGGTTTACAAGGTTTGTCTTTGCGTGTATTGCCGAAAAATAAAAATCTGGCTAATGCTTATGAACCAAGGTTGATTGCTTGGGCAGAGTAAGAGTGCTGAGTAGTTATTAAATATTCAAGATTAGGCGTTGCTAATTTAAGTTTAGCAACGCCTTTTATTATGCAATGCAGTCACGCCCAAAAAATAATTATTGCTAAAATTCCTCGTAATTTTAAGGGAAATACAATTTGGCTGGAATAAGTAGGTCGGCGTAATAATTATTGTTGGGATAAGGCAGGGGACAGGGGGAAAAAGAGTTTGATGGTAGTGCATCTGAGTTTACTCAGGTACAATTTGCACAACTATCTACTGGATTGTCACTAACCAACAACAATTTTGTGTTTTTTAATCCTAATTAGCGCTCTGCCATTACCAAGCGATACGATTTGCGGAACGCTATTTTTAGCATCAGCAAGGACTCTAAAGCAGCATACACGAAGCCTTTGCTGAAATTCTATTGGGAATGATAATGTATCCAGTAGTGCGATCGCCTAATACCAAATTACGTTTTTCTCCCCAATACCACCAGTATGCAGCAACATAGGCGCAAATTAAGCTATCTAGTTTATCTTCGGTTGCTTTGAGAGCTGCACCTGTGGTGGGGATTTCAAGAAGAAACAAACCGCACAGGCGCAGAGGAGGAGAGAAGGAGGGGAGAATATCAAGAAGATAATTTTGGAGTTTAATTAGTTCTAGACGGCGCTCATTGAGTCGTCCTTTTTTGTATTTGAGGATGCGTTCTAAGTTGAATAGGTTAACGATTGCTGGGTGCGGGAAGACTTCTATTTGATATCTGCTGAGTTTTTGCGGTTCTATGGTGGGGGCGTGGGCAAAGCCGCGTGATTCTAATTCTAAGCCAAAGTTGATGGTGCGATCGGCGAAGGGTAAGTTTTGATTAGCTGGATAGCATCCCGCATGATATTTGCCAAAGTATTTGTGGCTGAGTTTATCGGGGAGACGACTCCCGGTAGCGTTGGGTATAAGGGTAGGTGCATCTACGGCAATAATGGCTGGCTCATCTGGTTGGACGCTGCGATCGATCCAGGTGAGGATGTCTGCAATGGCATTTTTGCGGTCTAGATCGAGTAGTTGCAGTTGTCCATCTATCCATTCTAAACAGCACAATCCACTTGGTTGAGATTTCCAGCCCAAATCAATGCCAATAAATTTCATAATTATAACACGAATTTGCGATTATTTTCGCATTTTCGGGGAAGCATTTATCTAAGTTTACTTGCTAAAAGTTGTGATAAATAATCTTATAATCTTAAGCAGCTTGTCTTAATTTATTTTATCTGGTAATAATTTAATCAAGATTATTCCAATGAAAGTTTTATTTTTACATCCCAATTTTCCCTCACAATTTCGCAACCTAGCGATGGTTTTGGGTAAAGATCCTAATTGCCAGGTTGTCTTTGGGACAAATCGTCGGGAAGGAGAAATACCTGGCGTTTTTAAAGCTATTTATACTCCTTCTCGTGAAGCTGCGCCTCAAACTCACCACTACGTTCGCAACCTGGAAAATGCTGTTCTCACCGCTCAAGCTGTCTATCGCGTGGCAGAAAAATTAAAGGCTGAGGGTTTCTTTCCAGATATAGTTTATGGTCATTCTGGTTGGGGGCCGACTTTATTTATGAAAGATATTTTCCCCAAAGCCGAATTATTGTGTTATTTCGAGTGGTTTTATCACGCTCACGGTTCCGATGCAGATTTCGATCCCAACGATCCGATGAATGTTGATGATGAATGCCGCATCAGGGTCAAAAACGCGCCGATTTTAACCGATTTATATAGCTGCGATCGCGGTCTTTCTCCAACTAATTGGCAGCGTCAGCAGTTTCCCAAAGAATATCATAGCAAACTCACTGTAATTCATGATGGTGTTGATACCAATTATTTTGTTCCCAAACCAGGTGCAAAGTTAGTTTTACCAAGAATAAATCTGGATCTTTCTCATGTCGAAGAGTTGGTAACTTATGTAGGACGAGGAATGGAACCTTATAGAGGTTTTCCACAGTTTATGGAAACGGTAGCGCTACTTCAGCAGCGACGACCTAAATGCCACGTGGTAGTTGTCGGAGAAAATCGAGTTGCTTATGGTAAAAATCTCCCTGATGGTCAGACTTATAAACAATTAATGCTAGAAAAATTAAAATCATCTTTGGATTTATCGAGGCTGCACTTTACAGATAGGCTACCTTACAATGAGTACCTTCAGGTTTTGCAAGCTTCTTCTGCTCATGTTTATTTAACCCGTCCTTTTGTATTATCCTGGTCAATGTTAGAAGTAATGGCAGCAGGATGTTTACTAGTAGCGTCTAAGACTGCGCCAGTTTTGGAAGTCGTACAAGATGGGATGAATGGACTGTTGGTAGATTTCTTTTCTCCTCAGAATATTGCTAATAGGGTTGAAGAGGCCCTGAATAATCCCCAAGAGATGCAAGCAATTCGTGCGAAGGCGCGAGAGACAATCATCAAGCGTTATGATTTGGCAAAACTGTTACCACAGCATTTGCAATGGATGTTCGCTGGTAAAAGTTCTGATAGTTTAAAAAAGCGCCCAGTTTCTAAAGGATTTGGCAAAAATTAGTCATTGATCGTTAATCATTGGTCATTGGTCATTGGTCATTAGCCTCTTGCATAAATATTTTTGCCTCAAGCAAAGGTGCAAATAAAAGTGTTAAAATAACTAATTTTGTAAGAATTATATTAATTATTATTTATTGGTTAATGACAAATGACAAATGACAAATGACAAAGAAATATAAAAGCGATATGTAAAATGCGAATTATTTTTACCATTGCCCATTTTTTCAAACCTAGCGGTGAGGGTCGTCATGCTTCCCAACGCAAAGACCCGCAACCCCGCTTGCAGGCGTTAACTAATAGCCTTACCGCCTTACACCAATTATTTGGTAAATCTCAAAGTATTATTAACATTGCTCAACGAATAGCTTTTCCTGCTAACCAGCCGCAATCGCATGAACTAGATATTGTTATTTGTACAACCCAAGATAATCATATTTTAAACCAGCTTCCCTTACCATCCCATTTATATAAGCATCATTCTACTAATATAGAACCTCTGCTTTTGGGTTTTGAGTGCCAAGCTGTTCTGCAAAGTTGTCTCGGTCAATATGATTATTACTGCTTCTTAGAAGATGACTTAATTATCCACGATCCCTGGTTTTTTATAAAATTAAATTGGTTTACTCAACAAGCAGGTGATTTAAATTTGCTCCAGCCAAATCGTTATGAAATCTCCCCTTACGGTTTGGTTCATAAAGCTTACATTGATGGGGATTTGGCTTTGCGAGTAACTGCTCCTTTTCAAAATGTGCAGGAGCAACCAGAACTCAAGGGTACAATTATGAATGCACCAATTACCTTTTGTCGTGCCCTCAATCCTCATGCAGGCTGCTATTTTTTGAATGCAAATCAGATGGTTCACTGGGCTAATCAAACTTATTTCCTTGACCGGGATATTAGTTTTGTTGGGCCTCTAGAAAGTGCTGCCACCTTGGGAATTATGAAGACATTTCGGATTTACAAAACCTCACCGGAGCAAGCAAGCTTTTTGGATATTCAACACTTTGGAACTGGATTTCTAGGGTTAATTGGAGGACAGGTGAGTTTAGCAAAGAGGTAAATCGAATTTAACAGTTTGGTTTTTGTGAGCAAAATTAATGCGATCGCTATTTATAAAACATAATAAAAACACATTAGCGATCGGTTGATTGTTGAGCGATCTTAAATTGTGACTAATGGTTTTTCAACAGGGGTAGGCGTAACTAACGGATCAAATCCTAATTGCTCAGTAATGCGCTCTCTAGCTAAAAGGTGGTATTCCCAAAAATGCTCGCCAGCAGCACATAAACCCAAATACATATTTACGAATTGGGGCTTGGTGCGAATGATAGCCCAAAGCTGTTGCCAAAATTGACCCCGAATTTCCTGGCGTTGCCAACCTTGTCGCCAGAGTAACTGTGCAAGTAGCCGCAGTCCTTTGCCAGGTGGAAAATACAGCCACAACAGACGGCTTTGATTTTTTAGGCTGGAACTTTAGGGTTCAGAGCAACGGAAGGAAATCCCTAATTGCGACGTAAATCTGACAGTTCTATTGAGCGATCGCGTTTTTTAGTTTTAGCTTGATAACGATACCGCCACATCACAAAGCCAGTGATAAATAAAATTAAAGGTGCAACCCCGACAAATACATAAAGGATACGGGATGGAAGCCCCCAAAAGGTACCATAGTGGAGAGGAACGAAGGAGTTGAGGACGCGATCGCCCAATGATAACTTCAAAGCATTATCAACACGCAAAACCTTACCACTGTATTGATCGAGATAAACATTACTATTCCCATACTCTATATTTTCCTGGGGTAGTTTCATACGAATTTGTAAAGCATTTTCTGGTCGTTCGGGAAAGTAAATACTTTTGATAACAGCATTTGGCAAAGCAGCATTAGCAATTTTGAGTTGTTGCGTTAGTTTTAAAGTCGATTGACCAGGAATTGGTTTGGATACTGGTTCGGATAGTTTCGAGGTGAATGTAACAGCGTAAATAATCGGCTCAGTCAAATCGTAGAAGTTCCAGCAAAAGCCAGTAAAGCCAGTAAACAATAAAAAAACCACAGTGATAATGCCAGCCACTTTGTGAATGTCAAAGTTCGCACGTTTAGGATGAGCATCAAACTTGATTTTGAAGCCTGCAATCAATCTGCGCCAACCAGGCCAAAGAACCAAACCTGTGATACTAAGAATACACATTAGCAAGGCAGTAATGCCAACAATAATAATTCCGGTTTGACCTGCCATCAAAGTATAGTGCAAATTAAGCATTATCCCAATCAGGGTTTGATCCCATAGACGTTGACCCATAATTTTCCCTGTATAAGGGTTGACAAAAACCTCTGTTCTTTGACCATCAGTTGATGCCAATTGTCCTATATAGGGAGTATCTGAGGTATCTGGCAAATAAATCCGAAAAAGCTTCAGGTCAGTTCGTGCAGCATACCTAGCCTGAATTGTATCGATCGCGGACTCTGGGGATAACTGCTCTTTTTGGGGCGTAATGTGTCCATATTGTTGAGCGATGGCAACATGGTCAAAATCTTGCTCGAACACCAACAAGCTACCTGTCAAGCCAACGATAACTAGTACTAGTCCTACTGTTAAACCAAGATAGCGGTGCAAAGTAAATGCTAAATCGCGTATTTTTTTAGAGTTCATGGTAGAAGCTGTGTGATAGTAAACAGGACTTAATCAGTTCAAAAATTGCAGGAATCAAAACTGTACAGAAAACGTTCCCAGGACTGTTAAAGGCGCACCAGGAAGCAGATAATAGCCTTGAGAATCGTAATAGCGAGTATCAAAAAGATTCTTAAAGTTCAGCCCAACCCTCCAGTTATCGCGTTTGTAGAAAATCGTGGCATCTGCACGTACATAGGAAGGTATTTTGAACGTGTTGGGGAGTTCAGCTTCGCGATCGCCAGTATAAAATAGTCCTCCACCAAATCCTAATCCTCTCATACCACCGTCTTGAATTTCATAAGTCGTCCAGAGACTACCTCCAGCACCGGCAGCATTTACAAGTGTGTCACCTACAGGATTATATTGGTCACCTACACTTACAAATGCGTCGTTGATAAAGTAGGATGCAATCAGATTCCAGCCTGGTAGAATCTGTCCAGAAAGGTCAAATTCTAAACCGCGACTTTTCACCTCTCCTATAGGGATGTAATAGTCAGAGTTACCTGGAGTGGGATCGGTTGTAGCAACATTTTCTTTGGTGATATCATAGGCGGCAAAGGTCGCAGATAGCCTGTCTTTAATCAGTTCGGCTTTGACTCCTACTTCATACTGAATGCCGCGTTCCGGTGGTAGTTGAGTTCCATCTACTGTCCGCGAGTCGCTGGGATTAAACGAGCGGCTGTAGCTGGCGTAAATTGAAATCGGTTTAATCGGCTGATAAACAATGCCAACGCGAGGTGAAAAGGCTTCATTATATAACCGATCGACAGTGGCATCATCAATTGGATCTCTACCCAAAGAATCCAGCAGTTGCGCACTATTTTTGCGGTGAATAAAGTCATACCTGCCGCCTACTAATAGCTTCAAATTTGGCAGCAATGTTACTTGATCTTGCAGATAAACGGCGATGGTATTGCGATCGAAACGAGCGCGTTCTGCTGCTTCATCAAACTCTGGTGGCTGGGAAGCGCCATACACAGGATTGAATAAATCAATACTGGGAGTCAGTGAAACAGAACTTCGCAGATAATCGTAGCCACGGATATATTTATTCCACTCCAACCCTAAAAGAACTTGATGTTGGATGGAACCAGTTTTGAAATTACTAATTAAATCGTTTTGCAGAGAGTAGTTTTGGTAATAAGCTGGACCAGCACCAAATCTTCGCAATACGGTACCACCATCTACAATGTTACTTGGTTGAAAGGCTGATTCTTCAGAATCATTAACCGTAACGGAAAAGCCACTGCGAAACTGGATGTTTTTACTGAAGCGATGATTGACGTTAAGAAACACAGAGTTTGTCTCTTTGGAGAAATAATCGTTTGGCTCTCCTAAGAAACGATTGCGCGGAGCTTGGAAAACGATTGGATCGGGGGTAAGACCGCGATAAAATGTGCGATCGACTTTGAGGTATTCATACTCCAGTGTCAATGTTGTCGCATCACTAATTTTGTAGGTTAATGCTGGTGCGATCGCAAATGTTTCCTGATGATTAAAATCAATAAAACTACCAAAGTTCTCGTATGCAGCATTCAGGCGGTACAGCAACGTTCTGTCTGAGTTCAGCGGCCCAGAAATATCAATGGAGGGACGATAAGTGCTAAAATTCCCGGCTGTAAATTCAGCAGAGTAGTAAGGCTCACTGAGCGGTTGTTTGGTAATATAATTCACCACACCTCCCGGCTCAAACTGTCCGTATAGCACTGAAGCTGGCCCCTTGAGAACTTCGATCCGCTCAATGTTAGTCGGATTCACAAGATCGTCTGCAACGGAAAAACCGTTTCTCAAGTTGTCATAAGTTGTGAATCCCCGAATGTTGTAATTATCTGTAGACCCACCATAGCCCCCTTGCTGAGTCACGCCACTAATATTGCGTGTTGCATCACCAATCCGCGTAATTTGCTGATCCTTAATGACTTGTTGAGGAATAACTTGAATTGACTGAGGTATATCGCGCGTAGGAGTATCAGTTCTAGTCGCAGTTGAGGCATCAGGTACGTTATATCCATCCTGTTCGCCCGTCACTACTAGTTCAATCGGTTCATCACCTTCTGCTGATGGTGTTGGCTGTGTCTGAGTTTCTGGCTGACTTGCAGGACTTGGTTGCGTTTGAGGTTGCTGCTGCGATAGCGCAGGAGTTGCAGCATTAGCCACAGAAAATATTAGACCCTCGTTTGGACTGTCAAACAACTCGACAACTGGTACACTCGCTTCGCCCATCACTGTTACTCGAATAGTATTGGCATCAAAGTTGGTAACAGTTATTTCAGTAACACCCGCAATTGGTTTATCTGAGCGGAATGTAAAAGCCTCACCACTAGGTAAACGCAGCTGTGCATTGGGAATATCAGCAATGAAGTTATTACCAGCACTGCGATTTGCGATCTGCAACTGTTCGCCTTTAGATGTCTGTAAAATCACCTCTACACCCTTGTTAGTAGAATTTGCCTTAACTTCCGTCACCTGCACAACTTCTGTTTGTGGCGTTTGGTTTTGTTGTTCTATCTGAGCCAGCCATTCTTTCACTGTTCTTGCAGAGCCGTCTAGCTCTTGTCCACCATGAATTTGAGTTACTTCCTTTGCCTGAGTTGGTTGTATAACGACAGCAATAATCAAACAGCAAATGAACCAAGATTGCGACAGCTTCATAACTCCACACACTCAACCGTATTTCTAAAAACCGAGCCGATTATTTGAGAATTATTGTTATCTAACTCTATTTAGGAGAATACGGAAATTTAGGCGTTCGCATATATCTGAAACCGGATTTTTTTTCTCGCAATCGGGATTCACCTTTTGCTATCAGCCTTTGCACCGACGATAATCTCTAGGGGTTACGCCAAATTGTCGCTTAAACAGGTAGCCAAAATGACTTATGCTTTCATATCCCACTTGAGAAGCAATTTCTGCAATGGTTAAATTAGTGCCGAGTAGTAACTGTTGTGCTTGCTCTAGCCGTAAGGATTGCACATACCCACACACCGTAGTGCCAAAAATTTCTCGAAATCCCCGTTTCAGCTTAAAGTCATTGAGTCCGATTTGTCTGGCTAGATTTAGTAGAGAAGGTGGATGCTGGAGCTTTTGATTGAGAATCGCTTTAGCATGATGTAAACGTTCAATTTCATCGGGACGAAAATATAGCGATCGCTCCAATAAAAGATTATTTTCTCTCCACTGAGCAATTTGAAGCGTCAGTAGTTCCAAAACTTTTGCTTCTAAATACATTTGTCTGAGTGTTTCTCGCAACGGACACTGCAATATTTGCTTTAGCACCAATCGCATCGCCGGCGTGATGGCTCCTAATGGCTGATGAAAACGCTCTTTTGTCGGATTTTCGATCAACTGCTGGAGCAGAGTTGGTAATTCCTTGAAGCTACCCTCAAAACTAAAAAGTAAATCAGGATACCAATAAATACTGATACACTGCTTGCGTTGGTTCGCCGTAAAATGCTCAAACTCCCGAATCTCAGGCAAATAAAATAAGTAGTTATAGCCTGCAACTTCTTCATAATCGTCCCTAACTCCAGGCACATTTGGCGTAGTGGTTCTCATTCCACCAGACAGAAAAAATTTAGATGTCAAAAAAGACGAATCATCGTGTTCGCCCTCAAGAACTACTGCTTCCGAATAATCGCTTTCTTGAATTACTAGCTCAAGGCGATCGCGCAGCATAGTCCAGTGACTACTCACTTGACCAAACCAGGTAGAAAATTTTACTTTTCCCTGATAGTGATTAAGCTGTACATCCTCACATAATTGATTAAAGTCTGTCTCGGTTAAACGAATAGTCATGATAATACTCTCAACAAACAATTGAGAATAGTATCTATTAAGAGGCAAAGCGATAGCAACTGAAAATATTATCTAAAAAGAGTATAAGTAGGTCAGCACAATTAAAGCTAATTGGCTAGGGCTGTTCGGCTGTTCTTTGTCATTAGTCCTACTGAAAGTCAGATCAAATCCGCTGTCATTACTAAATCTGTAATTCTGCAACGGCCAGTTGACCTGGAAAATGTCAAAATTAAATGAGTTTTGCGTAGGCGAGTTTGGGTTGATGCAGCCTCTTGTAGATGAAGAAAAGCAAATTGTCACCACACCGCCACTTTACTAGCGTGGATTTGAGATAATTAAGTTGAAATTTATGGGCAAGCAACGTGTTCTTTCTGGAGTTCAACCAACCGGCAATTACCATCTAGGTAACTATTTGGGAGCCATTCGCAACTGGGTAGAAGGTCAGAGCGAATACGAAAATTACCTTTTTGTGGCTGATTTACACGCGATTACAGTGCCACACGACCCAAAACAGTTGGCAGCTGATACCTACACTCTTGCTGCTCTTTATCTAGCTTGTGGTCTTGATTTAAATCACTCCACCATTTTTGTTCAATCCCACGTTTCGGCCCACAGTGAACTCACTTGGTTGCTCAACTGCATTACGCCTCTAAACTGGCTGCAAGATATGATCCA
Organism: Nostoc sp. DedSLP04; assembly: GCF_034530775.1. Classification (NCBI taxonomy): domain Bacteria; kingdom Bacillati; phylum Cyanobacteriota; class Cyanophyceae; order Nostocales; family Nostocaceae; genus Nostoc; species Nostoc sp. DedSLP04. The sequence continues at coordinate 20,321 of NZ_JAVRCL010000021.1, forward strand.
GTTTAAGGAAAAGGCTGTTAAACAAGGAGAAAATGTGAGTGCAGGCTTATTGGATTACCCTGTGCTGATGGCATCTGATATTTTGCTTTACCAAGCCGATAAAGTGCCAGTGGGTGAAGACCAAAAGCAACACTTGGAATTGACACGGGATATTGCAGCTCGGTTAAATCACCAATTTGGTAAACCAGAACAACCAGTTTTGAAGTTACCAGACCCTTTGATTCGCAAAGAAGGGGCAAGGGTGATGAGTTTAGCGGACGGTACACGCAAAATGTCGAAGTCCGATCCTTCAGAGTTAAGCCGAATCAGTTTGCTAGATTCACCAGAGCAGATTCAATACAAAATTAAGCGTTGTAAAACCGATCCGATTCGGGGGCTGACTTTTGACGATCCAGCGCGTCCAGAGTGTAATAATTTGTTAACGCTCTATACATTGCTTTCAGGGAAGAAAAAGGAAGATGTAGCTGTTGAGTGTCAAGATATGGGCTGGGGACAATTCAAGCCATTGTTGACAGACACAATTATTGAGTCTTTGAAACCAATTCAAGAAAAATATCACTCGATAACGGCGGACAAAAGCTATTTGGAATCTGTGTTGCGGGATGGAGGGGAAAAAGCTAGAGCGATCGCCAATCAAACTTTATCACAAGTCAAAACGGCTTTAGGCTATTCTCTTCCTCTATAAGTTTTCACCTTTAGGTGTGATTTGTTATACCATTTAAGAAATTGAAAAGCTTAATGTTATGCATCACACCCACAGCCCCACAGGTTTAAATGACTTTCGCAGAGCTGTACAAGCAGGTAAATTTCTAGTTACTGCCGAGGTAGCACCGCCGAAGGGGGGAGATCCAGCGCACATGATTCAAATGGCGGCGACTCTTAAGGGGAGAGTTCATGCCGTCAATGTTACTGATGGTAGCCGCGCCGTGTTAAGGATGTCTTCGTTAATGGCATCGGTGATTTTATCACAGAATGGCATAGAGCCGATTTGTCAAATTGCTTGCCGCGATCGCAATCGTATCGGTTTACAAGCTGATTTGATGGGCGCTCATGCTTTAGGCATAAATAACATTTTAGCTTTGACTGGCGACCCAGTAAAAGCAGGCGATCATGCAGATGCCAAAGCAGTGTTTGACTTGGAAGCTGTGCGATTGCTGCAACTGATTCGGAAGATGAATCAAGGCGTTGATTGTAATGAAAAACCCTTGACTGATGGAGCCTTAGATTTATTTGTTGGTGCAGCAGTAGACCCGCAATGTAAAAGTTGGTCGGGTTTACAAAGTCGATTTGAACGCAAAATCGAAGCCGGAGCGCAGTTTTTTCAAAGTCAATTGATTACCGATTTTGATCTGCTAGAAAAGTTTATGGATACCATTGCTGCTGGTTATAAAAAACCAATTTTGGCAGGAATATTTCTGTTGAAATCAGCCAAAAATGCCCAGTTTATTAATAGATGTGTTCCGGGTGTAAATATTCCCCAACATATTATTGATAGATTGGCAAAAGCCAAAGACCCTTTTGAGGAAGGCATAAAAATTGCCGCTGAGCAAGTGCAGATAGCGCGGCAATTATGTCAAGGAGTTCACATGATGGCGGTGAAGCGTGAAGATGCGATCGCGCCAATTTTAGATTTGGCTGGGATTGCTCCAGTGAATCAATTGGTATCTATGTAAATTAGACAATGAATCTTTTATTAAAGCAGATGGTTATTCCTATCTGCTTTTTTTGTGTTGAAACAGACGCGGTTACACTATTTTTGATAGACTTTCAATATCCAATGTTCCCTTGACTAAATTTAGGTGCAAACTGACAAAATATTTTATAGCTTGTTTCAAGCTTTTCCTAGCATATTTTTTGCCATAATTGGCGACACGACTGCTAATATCAACGCATATCAATTTGTTTCAGTCGAGCTAAAAGAAACTGCTTTCAGGATTGATGGGGTATTCATCCCCACAAGTGAAACCACAAACCAACCACTTTACTTTGTTGAAGTTCAGTTTCAATTAGACGCAAATTTTTATAGACGCTTCTTTGCCGAAATCTTCCTTTACTTACGTCAAAACGAATCAGTCAATTTTTGGCGTGCAGTTGTCATCTATCCGCAACGAAGTTTAGATCCAAACGATCGGCTACCATATCAATTGTTGCTAGACAGTTCACAAGTGCAACGCATTTATCTAGATGAATTAGATACGAGGGAGAACTCACTTCAAGTTGCGATCGTTAAATTAATTATCGAAAGAGAAGAGACAGCCCTTGACAAAGGTAGAGAATTGATTTTACAAGCAAGGCAACAACTGGCAGATGAATCTACCAGCAAGCAAATTGTAGAATTGATAGAGACTATTCTGTTGTACAAATTTACCCGGTTAAGCCGAGAGGAGTTAGCAGAAATGTTGGGTATAGACGACGAATTCAAAAAAACACGGATGTATCAATCAATCAAGGAAGACGGCTTAGAAGAAGGTCGC
>NZ_JAVRCL010000021.1:22894-110907 GCF_034530775.1 Nostoc sp. DedSLP04
CAGGAAGGTCGCCAGGAAGGTCGCCAGGAAGGTCGCCAGGAAGGTCGCCAGGAAGGTCGCCAGGAAGCTAAGTTAGAAGCTATTCCCCGATTGTTGGCATTGGGATTGAGTGTAGAACAAGTGGCGGTGGCTCTTGATTTAACGGTGGCGCAAGTAGAGCAAGCAGCCCAGAATTAGTCTATCTGATAGTGGGCAGTGCTTGCCTCTAATTTAATCCGCAAGTGTAACGCTCAATAGCCTGTTTTAAACATCGCCTCTTTTTGTTTTAGCTAAACCAGAAGCGATGTCTACGACGGGCTTACGCCTACGAACTCAAAACCTGGGTTACATCTTACCGTGTTGCAGCACTTGTTGTAGATGTTGGCGAATCTCTTGTGCGTGTTCAATATCAGATTGCCGCAATTTTTGGAACAACTCTACACAAGGTTGAGAACCTACTTGTTCTGCATCTTTGATGTAGGTATCGTAAGCTTTAACAGCTTCAGCCTTGTTGTGCAAAACGGTGACAAAATCATACTCCAAGTCGCTAATCGCTGTTTGAGATTGTCTGTTACCTCTATTTGTAGTCATAGCTTGAACCTCTTTTAGAATTTCTAATTAACGTTATATTCATCCTTAAAGAGCGATTCATCTTCCAAAAAGAGTATATTTCAATACGTCGGAAGTAACTTGCAAAAATAATTTCCTGATACAGCCTCATACAAAGGAGTGGGGAGTGGGAAAATACTTTTACCCACTCCCCGGTACAGACGTGATTAATCGCATCTCTCCCACTCCCCATTTTCATAACAAATTATCCAAGGGGTTGATTCTCATCACATTGACGTGAATACTGTAATTCCAACTCGTTTTGTCGTTCTCTACCTCCCCTATACACAACCGGACAAAACTTAGTGTTAGCGCTCATACAATCCATGTGTGGTGTCTTAGCGCACACCACGAGTAGTCCACCCAAAACAAATAACAAACCACAAATTGCAAGCGTATTAACCCAAGAAATTTCCAGCGCTCCGTGAACGACTACCTCACGCAGTAAAGATACTATTGTTACCTCAACTGCCACTCCTACAGAGATACTATGTTCTTGCAAATAGACCATTAATAGTCGAAATAACTCGACTAAAATCAACACAAATAGTATTTTTGCAGTCACATGTTTATAGTCTAGTGGCTGCATGAGGGCGATCGCTATCCCCCACAATTGGATTAGCATGACGGCGAACAAACCCAAACACAAAACAATCACAATTAAGTCTTGAAAGGCTTCCATGTTGCGAACAATTGATTGCCGATCGAGCCAGCGATCGCTAAATAAAAATCGGCTTTTCTGGCGCTTTTGCATGTACATTTTTCCAATCGGGACTAGTTCAGACAACACCAGCGAGTCAACCCAATAGTTTTATCTTATGCAATATTAAGTTTTTCTGCCTCAGCGAGGTTGGTAATTGAAATTTTGTGCTTGTTGTAACAATTGCTCGGCATTTTTCGCCCACTGGGGATTTTTTTGAGCATTGTATAAATCTCTAGCAAATTGTAATACTTGTACTGCATCGCCATATTGCTGTAACTGGATAAAAACTAACCCAGCACCATAATAAGCGTTGGGATAGTTAGAGTTAGCTTCAGCTGATTTTCTAAAAGCCTCTAATGCCTCTTGTAATTTACTTTGTTGAAAAAAAATCGAGCCGAGATTGTAGTAAGCTTCTGGATACTTGGGATTAATTTTTAATGCTTGATAAAATGCACTTCTAGCTTGGTCGAGTTTACCTTGTTGGAGATAACACATCCCTATATGGTAAGGAGGTTCTGGTGCATTTTTGCTATATTCTACGGCTTTTTTAAAAGATGCGATCGCTTTCTCACAATCTCGTTGCTGTTCTCGTACTAACCCCAAGTTATAGTGGGCAAATCCGAGTTTGGGATCGAGTTTTAAGGCGTGTTGCAAGTAATCGTTAGCTAACTTGAAATTATTCCCTTCTAACAACGCTCCGCCTAAATTAGCAAAAGCTGGAGCAAATTTTGGATCGGCTTGCGTCGCTCGATAAAATGCATCCGCAGAGGGTTGTAATTGTCCCGTTTGTCGGAATGCTAACCCTAAATTATAGTGCGCTGGTGCCAATGCTGGATCTAATTTAGCTGCTTGTTTAAAGGCGGCGATCGCATCTTGTACCTTTCCCGCCTGAATTGCTTGTAAGCCTTGGTTTAACCAGTCTACAGCAGTTTTAGCATTAGATTGTGCCAGCTTTGAGGCGACAGGAGGAGATAGCGCAAGAGAGGGGAAGGAAATACTCATAATCAGCATCAAACTTACTAACCCTGCTATGCGATATTTCAAGAATGATAATCTCATTGATTTTCTGACTCACAACACTTTCAGTTAAATTTACTTCATAAAAAGTTTTTTACAAAAGTTTTTGATTTGGGATAAAAATTTGTGATATTTAACTTTTCTTAAGCTAAATCTTACGACAGGCTACAATTTTTTTAACTTTCGATTAAAGGGAGGATAATAACGAATTAAAGAAGGGGTAATTTTGACTCCAGAGAACCATTTTGTTCGAATAGAATTCAGGAGTCAGGAGCCAGAATTCAGCTGGGAATTCTGTACGACTGGCAAAGAAATAAATCGGTTTAAGACCCTCGCGGACTTGCTACTGTCAAGATTTATGAATCCTGAATTCAGAATAGCTGGATTCTTCTTTAACCCTTGATATATACAGAATCATGCGGTTATAAAAAACTTACCGCAAGGGGGGTTTTATGAACGAAAAAGTAAAATCGGGTTCGCGGAACGTTGCAATTGTTGGGCCTTATTTAAGTGGAAAAACCACTTTACTAGAAAGCTTGTTATTTGTCACAGGGGCAATTTCCCGCAAAGGCAGTGTTAAGGACAGCAATACAGTAGGAGATAGTGCAGCCGAGTCGCGCGATCGCCACATGAGTGTAGAAGTCAGCGCCGCTAGCACTGAGTATAACGGCATTCGCTTCACATTTATTGACTGTCCGGGAAGCGTAGAATTTGCTCAAGAAACGTACAATGCTTTAATCGGAGTCGATGCAGCAATCGTAGTTTGCGAACCCATCCGCGAACGAGTCCTCACCCTTGCCCCTCTATTTAAATTCCTGGACGATTGGGAAATTCCCCACCTCGTCTTTGTCAACAAAATGGATCGGGCAAATATTCACGTCCTAGAAACGTTGCACGCCCTAAAAGCAGTATCTAGCCGTCCCCTGGTAGCGCATCAATATCCGATCGTGAACGGGGAAGAACTCACCGGCTTTATTGATATGGTGAGCGAACAGGCATATCAGTATCATCCAGGCGCACCTGCCGATCCCATTCCCTTCCCCGAAAGTTTAAAAGAAGAAGAACATACAGCACGGGCAGAAATGCTCGAAGCCTTAGCAAATTTTGACGACCATTTACTCGAAGAACTTTTAGAAGATATCGAACCTCCTCAAGAAGAAATCCTCAAAGATTTAAAAATGGAATTAGGGGCAGATTTAGTAGTGCCCGTTTTCTTTGGTGTAGCAGAACAAGATTATGGTGTTAGACCTCTATTAGAAGCCTTGTTACGGGAAGCCCCCGAACCAGAAACTACAGCAGAACGTCGTTTAAAAAACATCAAAGGTGATACAGCTTTAGCGCAGGTATTAAAAACTTATTACACTCCCCAAGGTGGCAAACTTTCTCTGGTGCGTGTTTGGCGCGGCAAATTAACTGATGGCATCGTCCTCAATGGCATTCGCACTGGTGGAATTTACCGCCTGATGGGACAACAACAGCAGTCAGTTAACCAAGTTAGTGCTGGTGAAATTGTCGCATTGAGCCGTTTAGAAGGAATCAAGACAGGCGATACAATCTCTATAGAACAGCAGTCAGCAATAAAATTACCCAAAGCTGTAGAGTTGGAACCCGTGTATGCTCTGGCTATTACACCAGAAAAACGCAACGATGAAGTTAAACTCAGCAGTGCCATCACCAAGTTATTAGAAGAAGACTGCTCACTTGCTTGGGAACAACACGGCGATACCCACGAAGTTATTCTTTGGGGTCAAGGCGAGATTCATTTACAAGTCGCCCTAGATAGACTGCGCCGCAAATATAACTTGCCAATGACAACCCACTTGCCGCAAGTGCCTTACAAAGAAACCATCCGCAAAACAGTGGCTTCAGTTCATGGGCGCTACAAACACCAAAGCGGTGGTCACGGACAGTTTGGTGATGTTTTTCTTGAAATCAAGCCCTTACCACGCGGAACAGGTTTTAACTTTAATGAAACTATTGTCGGTGGCGTGGTTCCTAAACAGTACATTCCCGGCGTAGAAATGGGCGTGCGGGAATTTTTGACACACGGGCCTTTAGGCTTCCCAATAGTTGATGTGGCGGTAACTCTGACTAATGGTTCCTATCATAACGTTGATAGTTCCGAACAAGCCTTTAAGCAAGCTGCCCGATTGGCAATGCAAACGGGGATAGCCCAAGCAGAACCTACCTTGTTAGAACCGATTTTGCGGGTAGAAGTGACGACACCGAGCGAATTTACCTCCAAAGTGCTGCAACTGTTGAGTGGTAGACGGGGGCAAATTTTAGGCTATGAGGGCAGAAACGATTGGCAAGGCTGGGATAATGTCTCTGCATACTTGCCACAAGCAGAGATGCAGAATTTTATTGTAGAGCTGCGATCGCTCACTCTTGGCGTTGGTTCCTTCCACTGGGAATATGACCATCTCCAAGAAGTACCCGAAAAGCTTGCCGAACGCGTCATTCATAGCAATGGCAATGGTAGTAACGGCAACGGCAAGTAATACCAATTTGAAAAAATAATGCGACAAATAGACCATTTGTAGAGACGCGATTCATGAGCCAGCGCGTTGCGGGGGTTCCCCCCGTTGTAGCGACTGGCGTCGCGTCTTTACCCAAAGATGTGTTGCAATCATTAATTGAATTGGTAGAATTTTTGATTTTGAATTAATTGTAAAGTAGCGTATGCCCGCCATAGGCATCGCTTCAAAGCTAAGATTCCTGACTTCTGAGAAAAGTCGGGAATCTTTTTCAATTTATACAAGGATTTATAAACCTCTAACTTGTGTGAAATAATATGAATTTCATAAAAGCATTTGGGAATTATGTGATTAAGCATATTCGTCTTAACTACACACAAAAAACTCATGGGCTTTATAGTATCTCTTGTAACTAGCCTAATTGCAATTCTCGTCTATCTCAATACAGATAGGATATCTGATGAAAGGTCGCGTTTAGTAATACGCACAATTATGATATTGATTGGCAGCATTGCAGTACTAAATTCTTTTTCTAGGCTTTTGGTAATTGTCCCACCTGGTAATGTCGGTGTCGTCAATTTCTTTGGTGAGGTTTCCGAAACTACTCTTAATCCTGGTGTCCACTTGCTTAACCCCTTTAGCAAGGTGCTGAATTTTTCTACTCGCCTTAAGGATATAAAAGAAAATGTAGATGCAACATCTCAAGAAGGTTTGAGCCTAAATCTTGATGTCAGTCTTCAGTATAAGCTCGATCCGCAAAAGGCAGCTACAGTATATAAAACAATTGGAACTGATGAAACACAACTGGTGATTTCCAGATTCCGCTCTACTGTCCGCGCCATCACGGCAAACTACCCAGCCAATGCTATTTACTCTACCAAACGCCAAGAAATCGCCCAAAAAATTGATCAACAACTCACCCAAGAGATACCAGCTTTAGGTTTCATCGTTGAGGAAGCTCTTTTACGAAACATCAAAATGCCTGATACTCTACAAGCTGCAATTCAAAATAAACTGAAGACAGAGCAAGAAAATCAGCAGATGAAATTTGTTTTAGAGAAAGAGCGTCAAGAGGCAGAACGAAAGCTGATTGAAGCACGAGGTATAGCTGATTCCCAAAAAATTCTCTCAAATGGACTTAGCAACCAAGTGCTGCAATTACGAGCGATTGAAGCTACAGAAAAGCTAGCTCAATCCAATAATTCTAAGCTGGTAATTATTGGTTCTGAAAAAGGCGGATCGCCTATTCTGATCCAGCCATAAACATAAAGCTCAAAGCCCTAAAGTTTTCTTATCAGGTCAATGGTTTGGTAAATAATTTTTGCTTCACTTACATCCACTGGGAGCATCGTTAGTCATGCAAAATAGCAACTTTTATCAATAATTAGGCTATGGGTTACTTATCTTTATTATTTTAGCAACTGGTGGATTATTTTTGTATTTTATTATTCGTAAATCCATCATAATTTCAGAATACACTTCATCTCAATTAGTATTTAGAACGCAACCAAAGTTATCGCAGAGTATAGGGATAATTATGGTTGGAATTACATTAGTTTTCTTATTAGCTACTTTGATGCTTGCACCTATTACTAAACTAAACTGTAGCCGCTTATTCCAAAATGCATCGTTTTTCAATCAAGAAAAATATACATTCCAATGCGAATTACTGGAAATTGGATTGTTCGATAATCAAGTGAGAACAGAAGTCTTTTCGGAACTTAACTCAGTTAAAATTGAAGCTATTGATAATGAAAATAGCCATCGAGAAATTACTAAAACTTATCAATTATTCCTATCTACTGATTTAGGCAATATTCCTTTTAAAAATTTAAGCTCTTATACAAAAAACCATAAACTTGACAAATTGTACTCAATAGCTGAGTCTATAAAATATTTTATAGAAAATCCTTCAGAAAAGACTTTATCAGTTTTACAGAATGACAGCGATGGAGTCTATGCAGGTTTTAAAATTACAATATTCTTCGGTTTATTAGCGTTATTAATCATAGCATTGGGAAAAGTTACAGATTGTAAATTTGATAAAGAAACTAATACTATGACGATGAGCCGACATCAATGGTTCGGTAAGTTAGGAAAAGAAGTTATTCAGCATTCATTAAATGAGATTAAAGATGTAAAACTAGAACACATAGAAGGAGAAGAAGGTGGCTGGCTTTATAGAGTTACTTTTGTATTAAAATCAGACGAAATAATACCTTTAACTCAGGTTTATAGTTCGGTTTATCAAGAAAAGCAACAATTAGTTAACTGTATTAAAACTTTTCTTCAAGATAAATCAGGCAATGGTAAGTAATGGTAAAAATTCAATTGCAACAATTAAGTGTTCCGCCGGGACATAGAGTTTTTTAACAACAAATTAGCGTTGTAATACTTAATACTATTTTTATCTGCAATATAAGATTATACGATAAAAAAAGGAGCCTAAGTTAGGCTCCTTAATAAAAAAGTGGTAATAGAATTGTGACTACTTAACAGTCACCTTACCGCCAGCTTCTTCGATGCGCTTCTTAGCATCTTCAGCGGCATCCTTAGCAACACCTTCTTTAACTGCCTTGGGCGCAGCTTCCACCAAGTCTTTAGCTTCTTTCAGACCCAAACCTGTCAATTCGCGGACAATTTTCAGTACGGCAATCTTCTTATCAGCTGGGACTGATTCGAGAATGACTTCAAACTCAGTTTGCTCAACAGCTTCTTCAGCAGGAGCAGCAGCAGCACCAGGCCCTGCAAACGCTACGCCAACAGGTGCAGCAGCACTTACACCAAAAGCTTCTTCAATTTGCTTGACTAATTCAGAAGCTTCCAGCAAAGAAAGAGTTTTTAGTTGTTCTAAAATGTTATCGGTTGTAGCAGACATTGATATAACTCCTGTAATTTTGATTATTTATTTGTCATAGGTCATTAGTCTTTAACTACAGACTTTTGACTTTTGACTGATGAACCACGAAGTCTATTCAGCAGCAGTTTCAGTGCTACTATCACCTTCAGCAGTGCTTTCGGTGCCGCTATCTTGCACAGCAGCAGTTTCAGTACTACCACCACTTTGCTCTTGGTCGGCCACAGCCTGCAAAGCACGAGCCAGCGAACCAGGAACTTCGTTGATACCCACAGCAATCTTGGTAGCCAAGGAATTGATAGCCCCAGCAATTTGTGCGATGAGTTGTTCCTTAGATGGCAAGTCTCCTAGTACCTTGACATCAGGTTCTTTGAGTAGGCGACCTTCCAGTACACCACCGCGAAGTTCTGTCTTCTTGGTGACTTTTTGGAATTCTTGGTATGCCTTAATTGCCGATGAAAAATCATCTTTTACCAGCAAAAAGGCGGAAGAACCATTGAGCAATTCCGATAAAGGCTGCCATTTTTCATCGTCTTTGATAGCAATGCCCATTAAGGTGTTCTTTGTCACCTTACAAACAGTGCCACTGGGACGTAACCGCCGCCGTAAGTCTGTAATTTCCGAAACTGTTAGCCCCTGATAGTCAATTACCAGTGCCAGAGTTGACTCACTCAAAGTTTCTTTGAGGTCAGCAACTATTTCTTTTTTATCTTCTACTGTTCTACCCATTCCAATCTCACCTCCTTAAAACAATCGGGGAAGTGCCCTAGTTGTGTGTTTTTTCTCAACCTGAATCCAAACAACAAACCCCGGCTAACTTAGCCGGGGTTGAGTAGTAAGACTCGTGATGCCATAGTTATCACACCTTTATGGGTGGTAATTCTGACAATTAGAGTTTTAACCTCGGCAGGATATTTAAGCTGTTAGCACCTGCTGTCTCCGGCTTTGCTTATTTAATTTTGTCATTTGTCCTTTGTCATTTGTCCTTTGCCTTTACAAATGACTAATGACTAAAAATTAACTTGCTTGGCTCAGTTTCAAATCTCTTAGGGCACTGATATCAACTTTAATTGATGGCCCCATTGTGGCTGACACATAAAATGTGCGCCAATAACGGCCTTTAGCTCCTGAAGGACGGTTACGGTCAATTGTCTCCTGCAATGCCTTCAGGTTGACTAACAAATCTTCAGGCGAGAAGGTTGTCTTACCAAACATAACATGGACAATACCAGTTCGATCGGCCCGGAATTCTAATTTACCTGCTTTGAATTCTGCGATCGCACTTCCGATATCAAATGTTACGGTTCCACCCTTGGGCGATGGCATCAAACCACGCGGCCCAAGCAACTTACCTAGCTTTGCCACCTGTGGCATCACATCGGGCGTGGCAATCAGCTTGTCAAAATCCATTCTACCTTTCTGGATTTCGTCAATCAGTTCTTCCGATCCAACTATATCAGCACCAGCGTTGCTTGCTTCGTTGACCTTTTCTCCTCTGGCTATCACCGCCACGCGGACGATTTGTCCTGTACCTTTGGGCAGTGCTACCGTTGTCCGCAACTGTTGGTCTGTATACTTGGGGTCAATTCCCAACCGGATATGCGCTTCAGCAGCTTCGGTAAATTTAGCTGTTGCTGTGTCTTTAAGAAGGGCTAAAGCCTCTAGGGGTTGATAATCTTTTTCTTCTACTTTTGCTTGCAGACCCTGCAAACGACGCGATATTTTTGGCATTTGTTCTCCTGGGGTAATTCCGAAGCCTCGCCTCTCCCCCGATAATTTTTAGTTATTTGTCTTTTGTCATTTGTCCTTTGTCATTTGTGATTTGTTGATTTTTTCTAATGACTAATGACCAATGACCAATGACTAATCCGTAACTGTTACACCCATATTTTTAGCCGTTCCTGCCACAATCTTCATTGCCGCGTCGATGTCGTTGGCATTGAGGTCGGGGAGTTTGGTTTGGGCTATCTCTTGCAATTGTGCTTTGGTTATTGACCCAACCTTCTTTTTGTTGGGTTCATTCGAGCCTTTTTCAACTTTCGCCGCCTTCCGAATCAGTACTGATGCGGGTGGCGTTTTGAGTACGAATGTAAAACTCCGGTCTTCAAAAACCGAAATTTCTACAGGTATCACCATTCCAGCTTGGTCTGCTGTTTTGGCGTTGTACTCTTTACAAAACATCATGATGTTGACACCATGTTGACCCAAGGCGGGACCAACTGGCGGTGCTGGGTTGGCTTTTCCAGCATTCAGGGCCAGTTTAATGACCGCCACTACTTTCTTCGCCATTTGTATTTAACTCTGTTTCTCTACCTGATTAAATTCCAATTCTACTGGTGTATCCCTGCCGAAAATTGAGAGCAAGGCTTTAAGTTTACTCCGTTCTGGAGAGACTTCAATTACCTCGCCTTCAAAGTCTTTAAATGGACCAGAAAGCACCATTATCTTATCACCAGTAGCCATGTCAATTTTGACAACAGCTTCTTGTTCGCTGGTTTGTTTGAATATACGTTCAACTTCTGAAGAACTCAGTGGTATGGGGTTGACATGACCGCGACCCTTGCTGCTACCACGTTTTTGTTCTGAACCGACAAAGTTAATTACGTGAGAGGTGTTGCGTACCACCTGCCAAGTATCATCATCCATCATCATTCGTACCAGCACATAGCCAGGGAAAACTTTTTCTTCTGTATGCTGGCGACTGCCATCTTTGCGGATTTTCACCGCTGGCGTCTGCGGAATTTCTACTTGGATAATTTTGTCAGCGACATCAAAAGTTTGAATGCGTTGCTCTAAGTTAGTCTTTACACGCTTCTCACAGCCTGAAGCTACTTGTACTGCATACCAGCGTGCTTCTTTTGACGCTGCTTCTGCTGCTTCTGCTTCTGCTGTTTCTTCTGACTGCAACATTGAGTTGCGTGGTTCATCTGTTGCAAAACTCATTAGAACACCTGTTTTGCTGCCCAAGCAAACAATCCATCGACCAAGTATATCAAAGATGCGGAGAGTGCCACCATTAACAACACAGCGGCGGATTCGCTCACTATCTGTTTCCGACTGGGCCAAACTACTTTTTCAAGCTCTTCTTTGGTTCCCTGTATGAAGTTGCCAAAGCTAAACCCATTTGCGGTTTCTGGCAATTCTGCTTCACTTTTTTTGGCCACGACCGTTTATCCCCCGTTTCTTATACTAGATCCTGTTTAATTGTCATCTAGGTTTTGCAGTTTCGACTCTATTTCACTTACTGTCAGTAAAACAACTGCAAATACAATAAGTTTACCCGAAATTATTAGCGCTAACTGCTATATTAGCAGTTGCGTAATTATTTCGGGCTTTGTTTTTTTGCTCTTGAGCGCGCCCTGGAGGACTTGAACCCCCGACATCAGGTTTTGGAGACCTGCGTTCTACCAACTGAACTAAGAGCGCACAAGCTGTTTTTTATTCAGTGATTGCGCTGAACTAAATTTCAGTTTAACGCAATATGCGATTTATATCATACCTTAATTGTGTCGGGAAAACAAGTCAGCGGCAGATGCCGCTTGCAGCTTGAGATTTCTCCCATACTTTTGCAGGACGAATCACAAAGGGCGGTCAAACCGTTGCTTGATTCGGGTTGCTTTACCTACGCGATCGCGGAGATAATACAGTTTAGCACGGCGGACTTTACCGCGACGTAACACCTTAATGCTGTCAATCCGGGGAGAATGCAACAGAAATACCCGCTCAACGCCCACGCCTTGAAAAACCTTACGAACTGTAATAGTTTCGTTGATGCCGCCGTTGCGCTTGGCAATCACAACTCCCTCATAGGGTTGCACGCGGTATTTTTCGCCTTCCTTGATTTTTACTCCCACTTTTACAGTGTCGCCCACATAAATGTCGGGCACATTCGATTTTATCTGTTCCGCTTCAATGGAGCGGATAATCTCTTGAGCGTTCATAGTCTTTCTGTCTGCTTAAAAAAACTCACGATCATCAATGATAAATCGATAATCCTATTTCAGTCTACTTGTTAGGATTGATAATTGTACTGATACAACAGCTTAAAGATCGAAGCTATATTGCAGAATGCCGTACTACAAAGGAAAAATTTATGAAATTTAGCATCGTCATCAGTACCTATAATCGCTTGAATTTGCTGAAAAGAGCAATTGATTCGGCTCGTAACCAAACAATTGAGTGCGAGGTAGTTGTTGCTGACGATTGTTCTGATGATGACACCCAAACCTATCTCAAAAGCTTAGGGGATAAGGTTGTTTACCATCGTAACGAAGTAAACCTTGGTCATGCAGCAACGGTAAATGCTGGAGTTGCCAAAGCTAGCGGCGACTGGATTAAGTTTTTAGATGATGATGACTATTTAGCGCCCAACTGCATAGAAGAGATGGCAAAGGCGATCGCACTTCGTCCCGATGCTGTAATCTGCTCTTGTGTGGCGGCTCAGGTGGATGGCAATGAAGTTGAACTCTCTCGCACCCCCCAAGTTGGCCCCGGTTTAGCTTTTTATATCCCCCAAGCCGATATTCACTATGGGATGCTTTTAGAGCTTGTACCCTTTGGCACACCTGTACAAGTAGCTTGTCGACGTGATGCTTTCCTACAAAGTGGTGGTTGGGACTCCACACTCGATGCTAACTGTGATGACATCGATTCCTGGATTCGGATTGCTCAGTTTGGCGATGCTATTTTCTTCAATCAGTGTCTTGCTTACCGCACTATTTGGCCGGGTGCGTATAATCAGAAGTTTTCTTTGTCTCGGCGGTTGGCGACAAATATTTTGATGAAGGAGAAAATTTACGCTTTGGTAAATGAGCAACATCGCTCAAAGATTCCTGTCTTTCAGGATATAAAAAATTACCTAAGACTCCATTGGATTTTAGTTGCACTGAAGCAAAAAAATCTCAAGAGTTTTCTTTCCATGATAGATCCATCTATACTTTCTCCTCGGTCTTGGAAGTTTTTGCTAACTGCTATTTCATCACGCCGCTCTCAGGGAAACAATTCTCAGGTTCGTAAACTTGTATTGATTGAGTTGTACTATGATGTCTGGCAAAATGCCCAGAATAAAAGCGCCAGTCTTCAAAATTTAGAATTAGATTCTGTGCCACTGGTGGACTTGCCCATGAGCGCCCAGTCGAACTCTCAGTACTAGATGAGGACGTTACTACCAATTACCAGATCGGTAGCTGTGAAATTCTTCAAAGTTGCCAATGTGGTAGTGTAATCACTCTTACCGTAATTATAATTAACTTGTGTAGAAATACCCGATTGGGCAAATAGTAGGTAGCCATCACTTACGGGATTGCTGCCAGTTTTTTATTCTCTGTTTTGACTGCTGTGTGAAATGGAATTTATATAATCTACTGTGGTGTACTAGAGTTCGATACCAGAGTATTAAGAAATAGAAAATAAGGTTATAGCAACTTTAAATAGCAGATTCAGCCTTCAGAATTTTGGAGTTTTACCCCGATTTATTGAGCCGTTACTGAATAAGTCTTTAAGCTAAGTAACTGGTTAGAAGCGCTCTTAATCAGTAGAAAGTGGTCAATTTTACGCACTACTGACTACTTTTTAGTTGTCGCTGAAGACCTCAATAATTATGTTGATTTATATTCAGTTACTTATCTTTATTTTTTATACACGTCTCAAAGATTATGCGAATCATACATATTTTGAACCACATTCAAGAAATAGGTAACGGTATTGTGAATGTGGCTGTGGATCTGGCTTGTCTACAGGCAAAATCTGGTTATGAAGTCGCGGTTGTTTCTGCTGGTGGAGAATACGAGGCTTTACTAGATATTTGTGGTGTCAAACATTACCACTTAGACCAAAACAGGAAACCGCTAAATACGATTAAAGCAGCTATACGTTACCGAGCGATCGCAGCTGAATTTCAGCCGGATATTGTTCATGCTCACATGATGACGGGGGTAATATTAGCACGCATTTTTAAGGGACGCAAATATGCTTTAGTTTCTACAGTCCACAATGAATTTCAGCGTGCTAGCTTGCTGATGGGTTTAGCTGACAGAGTAATTGCTGTCAGTCAGGCTGTGTGTGATTCTATGATTAGGCGTGGTATTCCAGAAAACAAGTTGCGAGTGGTATGTAATGGCACTTTAGGCAGTCCTCGCACCCGACAAATACAAGATTATCAACCTTTACCATTACAGCATCCAGCGATCGCCACTGTCGCCGGGATGTATCAACGCAAAGGAATTGCTGAGTTAATTGCTGCCTTTGAACAAATTGCCTCAGATTTTCCCCAAGCCCATCTTTATTTGGTAGGAAACGGCCCTGATAAACAGCTATTTGAGGCACAGGCACAAGCAACTTCTGTAAAAGAACGCATTCATTTTGAAGGCTTCCAACCAGAACCTCAACGCTATTTGATATCTTGTGACATATTTGTGCTGGCTTCTCACCGCGACCCGTGCCCTTTAGTGCTTTCGGAAGCTAGAGAAACTGGAACTGCGATCGTTGGCACTCAGGTAGACGGGATTCCTGAAGCTTTAGACAACGGGCGAGCAGGTCTTTTAGTGCCAGCAAAAGATAGTCATGCTTTAGCTGGGGTTTTAGTGCAATTACTGAGTAATGCCGAGATGCTGCAAGAGTGGAAACAGCGGGCAAAGAAAAACTTAGACAGGCTGAGTGTTGCCCGCGTCCATCAGGAAACAATGACAGTGTATCGTGAGTTAATTACAGAATGAGGGCAGGGGCATTGGGCATTGGGCATTGGGCATTGGGCATTGGGCATTGGGCATTGGGTAATAATCAATAATTCTTCTGCCCCTGCTTCCCCTGCTTCCTCTGCTCCCCTGCCCCTCTGCTTCCCCTGCTCCCCTGCTCCCTGCTCCCCCCAGTCCTCTTAACAGAGCGATCGCTTTAATTTGAAAGCTACACCTAAAGCGCCAAAAACCAGTACACCCAAAACGTTAGTTGATTCAGGAACAGCGGTGTAATAAGAAGCCACTCTGATCGGCCCATCTTTATCCTCTTGATCTGCTGGAATTGGTGGAATGATTCCAGCACCTGGCGCTAGATTAGGTAGGCTAGCGAATGGATTGTAAAATAGGCTTCCATTAGGGATTACGCCACCACTAAAAGTGACAGTACTACCCTTGATAGTAATGTCTTTAAAAACATCCTTAAGATCGGGGTTAACAGAGGAACCAATCTTCCCATCTCCATTAACATCTCCCCACTCGACTGGTTCATTATCAAATGGTGGAGTAGAATTCGGATTACTATAGGACAGCGTTTTTAAATCAAAGACCAAGCTATTTATATCGTAACCAGTGGCATTTACAAAGTTATTAGCTACATCTGGAACACCATATTCTATTACTTCCCCTGGTAGAAACCCTGTAAGGGTTCTTGGTTTTTTGATATCGAGTATGGCTTGATTTTTAGTCGTCACAATGGGTTCTACAAAAATGACGGCTCTTGCTGGTGTCGAAGACAAAAAACTAATTCCTGCTGTTCCTAGAACAGACAAGGCTATTTTTGTGGCAATTCTAGTCATATTTGTGTCCTTTTGATATTGATTCGCAGAATGCTACACGGCATGGTTTAAATCAAACAGCAAAAACTCATTTTTCAACCGCTACCTATCAGCTAGATAAATAGTGGTTAATGTATGCTTGCTTCCTGAGTTGATATTTACTCATAGGTTGATTTATAAAGCAATTCTTGTAATGCTTTATCATGATAACTAGTAATTTCACGCAATCTTTATAAAAAATCCAAATTAGAACTTATGCATTGACAGATTAGACAAGATGTGAAGCATAAGTAATTATCCTGACTTTTGATGAACTGTGGTTCATTGCTGTCTTAACGGGACGCTACAACATAGCAGGTTTGAGATGAAATGGTTATAAGATTTAGAGACTATGGCAAACGGCTTTCTGATTTTGAGCAAGAAATTTTAGTATGTTGTCCCCAATGCAATCGCATTGCCAAGGTATTGACTGTAAACTCTGAGCAATCAAGTCTCAGTTCCATGAAAAGAATTACCTGTCAGCACTGTAGCTATACAAAACAACAGTCAAATGCTGCTAAACGAAAATCTGCACTGCTATTGTTGCAGAACAATTACAGGCATAAAAGAAATTCTCGCTATGGAATATTAGACCATTTTTTTGGCTTGCCCTTGTGGCTACAAATCTCTTGTTGCGGTCAGTTGCTATGGGCATATAATGAAGCTCATTTGAACTTCCTGGAAAGCTATGTTCAATCAAGGTTGCGAGAACACTTGCCAGATGAGTCATTAGGCTGGCACAATGGCAGTCTTGCCAGTCGCCTACCCCGATGGATCAAGCTAACGCAGCATCGGGAAAAAGTTTTACAGAAAATTCAACAGTTAAAGCACAGGTTGTAATCAATGCTTTTACGAATTACGAATTACGAATTACTTTAATCTTGCTGATGAGCAAATTTATAACCACCCCAGAAAGAAAGAGCGATCGCAACCACCAACAATATCGGTATGCTGTACCAAGGAAACTGAGACAAGGGTAAATGGGCAGCTGCACGCAGTCCGATGCTGGCGTAGGTTAACGGTAACAGGTAAACTACGACTTTAAGGGCTGCCGGTAATGTACCAGGGTCAAAGAAGGTTGCCCCTAAGAATGACATGGGGATAATGATAAAGTTATTGTAGAGTCCAACTGATTCGAGCGATCGCACACTCAACCCTACAATCACTCCTAATCCAGCAAATACCGCACAATTGAGCACCACTAACAGTAAAAACAGTGGGTTGACAAAATTCCAGTTTCCACTTAAGAGCAACGCTACCAAAATCACGGAACCGGAAGTCATCAAACCCCGCACGACTCCCGCCAGCATTTTACCGATGTACAGCGCTAAGGGATTTATGGGAGTTAACAACAATTCCTCAAAGGTTTTGGTAAATAATCTGTCTCCACAAATTGAAAATGTTGTTCCAGCAAAGCTAACTGTCATCGACGACAGCGCCACCATTCCCGGTAATATAAATTCCAAATAGTTGTCATAGTTACCACTAATTCCCGAACCGGGTTTGATGGAACTACCTAAACCCAAGCCAAAAGCTAAAATATATATCAGTGGCGATATTAAACCTGATGCAGCAACTGGTAAAATTCTTACGCGTAAATCTAGCCAATCTCCCCAAAAAATAGTCAGACTATCAGCCAGGAAGATTTGAAGTTGCGAATTGAACCTCTTGCCCGAAGGTAGTGCTCTTTGAGATGTCACTTGCTTTCAATTAGTTATGAAAATTTCATTAAATCTTAATTTACATTGTTTTACACATCAATTACTAGTAGTCTGCGAACCCAAAAATGCGCTTGTGAGGACTGGGGAAAGGGGAAAGGGAAAACGGGTAAGGGATTTAAACCCTTTCGCACTTCCCCTTTAACTTTTACCCCGCCAAGTTCCCTTGGCGTACTATTAGGGTAAACAAAAATATCTCATCCGAAAAATTGAATAATTAACAACAAAAGTTAGATAGTTTAAGCATTCTGACTAGATCAATTGTGAAAGTAAATAGCTATATCTGATAACAATTAAAAGTATTAAAATTTTGTTCCAATATCTAGATAAACTAGTATTTTTCTCATTTAACAAGAATATCGCAGAGAAAATCACAGGCAATTACAGTCAAGAATAGGCATACTGAAAGAGGGAGAAAAAACTTTAGACTACTCCCTCCCAAATCGGCGTGAAGGTGATTAAGCAACAATGAAACGTAAATCTACTGGTAGATCGGCTACTACTTCTAAACCCTCTATTTTCCAATCCCCTCTATTTAACTTCACCACCATCGCAATTATGGGAGGGGTGTTGATTTTGGGCATTGGGATTGGCATTGCTTTTAGTTCTACAACCACATTGGCTCCATCAAACGTAGCTTCTCGTGAATTTATAGACACCAAAGCACCGAATCCTGAAATTTGCGTGCAGTATGGAGCCAGCGCGATGGTGATGGACGCTAGACTGTTTGTTACTCTCAACCCCTTTAATGTCTATGTTTCCCAGCCTAGTATGCGTCCCGGATGCGTGCTGAGACAAAATAACTGGGCGCTTTTAGAGCAACGTAAGTTAGTGACATCCGATCAGGTGAGAGATTGTAAAAATCGCCTGAACACTTTTGGTTTCACAGGTAATTTGGACAGTGACAAACCTGATATTAGATGTATATATCAGAATGAAGCGGCTCAAAACTTCTTCACCGCTCAACCGGGAGCAGTTGGGACACCTCAGGAAACGGATAGATTTTAGATTTGGGCATTGGGCATTGGGCATTGGGCAAAACAGTTCTGAGTGCTGAGTTAGGAGTTAGAAGTGAGGAATTATTTTCCTTGTCTTCCTTGTCTCCCCAATCCCCAGTTCCCTGCGATCGCATCTGCCTTCATCAGCTCACTCGTACTCGTCACGTATAATTGTTAAACCTAAAGCTTTGTAGGCACTCAGCATATTATTCGATACTGTTGGTGCAGTTACTAGGTAAGTCAAGGCATGAATGGACTCCACAAGATAAGGAGCAGCCGTGTCTAGTTTTTCTGCTGTGACTAATCCGACTACCTCAGCCGATCCAGCAATCATCGCTCGTTTGACATGGGCTTCGTCTAAGTTAGGTACACTAATCCCAACTTCTGGATGCAAACTGCAAACTCCCAACATGCACAAATCTGCACGAATCATCCGTAATGTCTCAATGGTGACAGTACCCACGTTTACCAAGGCTTTTTTGTAGAGTTGTCCGCCTAACATCACAACCTCTATATGGGGATGTTCTGCTAAAGCAACTGCTATTGGCGGACTATTTGTGATCACTGTTGCGTGCAAATCTAGGGGCAAATGACGGGTTACTTGGAGAGTTGTTGTACCTCCATCTAAAATCACCACCTGTCCTGTACTAACTAATTTTGCTGCTGTCCGAGCGATCGCTTCCTTTTCTTTTGGCGCTTGCTTTTGGCGATCGGCATAACTAGCGGTGGCTGGAGATTTCAGGAGCGCTCCCCCATGAACGCGTTGCAATAGTCCGGTTTGTGCCAGTTCTCGCAAATCCCGGCGAATCGTATCCTCAGAAACCTTGAGAACAGCACTAAGTTCTGTCGAAAGTACCTTTTTATCACGACGCAGAATTTCTAAGATGAATTGTCGTCGTTCAGCAGTTAGCATAATTAATTTTCCTGAAAATGCGTTTTTGGACTTGAAATTGCACGTTTGTGAGTTTATACTTATTGATATGCAAGTTCTTGTACGGTAATCCGTAACTTCAATTGAATTCAAGCACATTCATGCACAATTGCATGTATTGATTTTGGCATTTGATGAAATCACACGGTTCCACAAAGGTTCTGAGTGGTTAGCTTGAGCTTGGATAATTGTTGCCCATCGGGGTTTTAACAATTTTTTTGTAATGCGATCGCGCATTTCCTCTGTTCACATTGTTTTTTATTCAATCAATAAACCATGACTACTATTAATACCCAATTTCCAATCGATCTCGGTGCTTACAAACCTTTAGCGCTCAATCCGGCAAATTCGAGCCTGACAGATGAACAGCGAGAGACTCTCAAAGCGAATATTCAACTTTGCCGAGATGCGATCGTCTTTTTTACGGCAACTGGCGCTGCTAGCGGAGTCGGCGGTCATACTGGCGGGCCATACGATACAGTGCCAGAGGTGATAATCCTCGATGCCTTTTTCCGAGGAGCATCGGAGCAATTTGTGCCGATTTTCTTTGACGAAGCAGGACATCGAGTCGCCACCCAATATCTGATGGCAACATTGCATGGTGACTTACCTGCCGAGCAACTTTTACGTTATCGGCAAGCACATTCCAATTTACCGGGACACCCCGAACTAAAACTAACTCCTGGTGTGAAATTTAGTTCTGGGCGCTTGGGCCATATTTGGCCTTACATCAATGGTGTGGCAATGGCGAATCCAGGCAAGGCTGTTTTCTGTCTCGGTTCTGATGGATCGCAGCAAGAAGGCAACGATGCCGAAGCTGCTCGCTTGGCTGTTGCTCAACATCTCAACGTCAAGCTGCTCATTGATGACAATGATGTAACGATCGCCGGACATCCTTCTAAATATTTACCTGGTTTTAATGTCGCCAAAACCTTAGAAGGGCACGGTTTGAAAGTACTTCAGGGAGACGGCGAAGACTTAGACGATTTATACCGTCGGATTTGCGAAGCTGTGAATACTCCTGGAGCGATGGCTATTATCAATAAACGCCCGATGTGTCCTGGTATTGAAGGTTTAGAAGGTTCCATTCATGGTCATGATGTCATTTCTGTAGATTTAGCAGTTAAATATCTAGAATCTCGCGGACAAACTGCGGCTGTCGAATACCTTAAAAGTATTGAGAAACCCAAACAAACATATACGTTTCTGGGTTCTGGTGACAAATGGGGCGCTAACCGTAGTGTGTTTGGTGAAGCCGTGGTGGGTGTCCTCAGTCGCATGAGTGAAGCGGAGCGTAAAGAAAAAGTCAAGGTCATCGATAGCGATCTAGAAGGCTCCTGCGGTTTGAAGAAAATTCATGAAACATACCCAGAAATATTTATTTCCTCCGGCATCATGGAACGGAGCAACTTCTCTGCTGCGGCTGGATTCGGGATGGACGAGGGCAAGCAAGGTATTTTTGCGACCTTCAGCGCCTTCCTAGAAATGTGTATCTCAGAAATCACGATGGCACGGCTAAACTATTCCAATGTTCTGTGTCATTTTTCCCATGCGGGTATAGATGACATGGCAGATAACAGCTGCCACTTTGGTATAAATAATATGTTTGCCGACAATGGCTTGGATGATGGCTACCCAACACAGTTGTACTTCCCAGCAGATAATAATCAAATGACAGCTTGTGTAGAAGCTGTATTCCATGAGCCTGGACTGCGGTTTATTTTCTCCACCCGTTCCAAAGTGCCCAATATTCAGGACAGCAACGGCAATGACTTCTTTGGAAGTGGCTACAAATTTGTTCCTGGTAAAGATGAAGTTATACGAGAAGGAACGCAAGGCTACATTATCAGTTTTGGCGATGCTCTCTACCGTGCCGTTGATGCTGTAGAACGTCTGAAACAAGAAGGACTAGACGTTGGTTTAATTAACAAAACAACTTTAAACGTCATTGATGAAGAAATAATTACCAAAGTTGGTAACGCTCCTTTTGTGCTTGTAGTAGAACCCTTCAACCGTCGCACTGGCTTAGGCAGCCGTTTCGGTTCTTGGCTACTAGAGCGGGGGTTGACTCCCAAATATGCCCATCTTGGAACTTATAAAGAAGGTTGCGGCGGTTTGTGGGAACAGTACCCATATCAAGGTATCGATCCAGTCGGCATCATCAACAAGGTGAAGGAGTTAGTTGGAAAAAAATAATTCATTTATTAGGGCATAGGGCATAGCAGGGAAGCAGGGGAGTAATGAGTAATGAGTAACGAGTAATGAGTTGGAGCAGGGGGACAAGGAGGAATTATTGAACAAATCTCTCCCAAGTCTTCCCCCTCTTCCTTGTCTACCTTTGTCTCTTCTGCATACCCAATGCCCAATGCCCCATACCCAATTCCCAATTTTTATTTAGTTTTAGGTAAAGGTTGACCAAACTCGATTACCTGGGGTTCGGGATCGTTGGGGATTGTTGGAATTGGAAATTCCGACACCCCTAAAGGAGGAATGTTATTTAAATTACTGGGTTGATTTGGGAAAGAAGCAGGGGGAAGACTCGAAGCAGGTTGTTGAGAGGGAGAGGATGTATTTTGATTTAAAGCAGGTACAGTGACAAAAGGCTGCCCTGAGTTAATAGTAGTTGTTGAGGGCAGTTGATTGGATGGAGGCGGAACTGTGAGTAAGGGGGATTGTTGATTAGTAGCGGTTACAGGTTGTTTACTAGGCGGCTTTTGGAGTGTTTGAGGTTGTTTCTTGGCTGAAGGAGGGGAATTTCCTGATTTTACGGCAGCAGTTTTACCAGAAATAACCGGACGTAATACCCAGCGAGTGGAGTTTTTTCGGGAAACTGGTTGCAGTTGTACCTTTTTGGGATTAAAAACAGTCCCTGCTGCTAAATCTAGGACAATACGTGTATCGTTTGCGTTTAGCTGAGAAATGCGAATGCTTTTAATTGCTCCAGAATAATTTTGTTGTGTGGTAACTTTGCCCAACTTAGTATTCGGTAAATCTACAACCAGACGAGAGGGTTGGGCTAAGTAGAAATAACGAGGGGTTGTGCCTGCTGAAAGAGTGATTTCGAGTTGCTGTGTCTTGGGAGAAAAACGCCAATTATTTAGCTTTGCCCCTGGTGTACCAGCATTAGTAAAAGTTTCGAGAGCGATCGCTGTATAAAAACTTAATATACTGATGCTAAATAACTGCTTGCCCCATTGGTAAGATTGCTTAGTTTTTAGTTCCCGATTCATTCTGTTTATTTGCTCCATAAAACCCATACAATGCACTTACATTGCTGTTTACTTCGCGCTTTCAATCCTGTAGACGCGATGAATCGCGTCTCTACCCACCCCCAATTCAATTAGCTTTTTGAGGCACAGCAGTAAATTTCAGAGTTTGTGGAATACCATTTACGGTTAATTGACCTGTCATATTACCTTTATCCACAAGTTGCATTTGAATTGTGACTGAGTTTAGAGGATCGTTTTGGGGGCGAGGAATATTACAAAGGATTGATTTACTAACTTTTCCAGATAAATTTAATTGTTGATTTTTGAAGATACCTGCCAGAGAGTGCTTTTCGTCAGTGTCGGCGTTAGCGCTTGCCGGTAATACAGAGGCATTTAAGTAAATACCTGACTGCTCAATGTTTAACGTCAGAGTATCCGATTTTTCACAGTTAGGCAAATTCTCCGCTAGGGTTAGACGATAGCGACCGTTAACTGACGGAGGAGCCTTGAGTTTGTTTTCTCCGTAAACAGTGACAGTTTTAAACAACAGTAGCACTGAAATTATTGCTACTCCGTAGAAACTTAAAGATTTGAAGTTGAAATGATTCATGTTCTCAGTTCCTCAATGTTGGCTCTTGACTGCTAACATCAGGAAGCATGGAAGCCAGATGAGCGGTGACTTGACTGTAACGGCGGGTAATCAGCAGGGAGGAGCAACATTGAATGGCTAGTTGATCTGTATATCTTCCCAAGGTTTGACGCTCTATACCCCAAGCGCGACTGGTGCCAGCAATTGTTAGGTCTACATTTTTTGAGGCTTCGACTACAGCTTGGATTGGATCTGGAGCTTGGACAATTTTGATTTCAATGCGATCGCGTACGTTGGCGGGCAATTGTTCCATCATCGTATTTAGTTCGTAATTCAATTCTTCCTTGGCGTGATTTGCTACTATCTGTAATATCTGCAACACACAAGTCTCACGATTGATTAGCAGTCTCAAAGCTAGTATTAGTGCTAAATCATCATGGATATTGGCTGAATAAGGTACTAATAAACTTTCTAATTGCTCTTTGCCTTTATCTACAAACACTGCTACATCTACTGGGGCAGTAGTAAGCATTTGTCCGACTCGTCCACCTAAACGATTACTACTAAAAGCTGGTCGATGCCAGCCAACGAGAATTAAATCAGCTTGTTCTAATGTGGCAATCTGTGCTGTTTCGCGGGCAACGTTGCTAGATATGCGAACGATCGGATGCACACAGGAACGGGTTTCTGGCGGTTCGAGAGTATTAATCAATTCTTCTAACTGCTGGCGACGCTGGGCGATTAATCGGTCTGCTTCAACTGGGGTGCTTTCAAAGGCATAATCTTCTTGAAATTCAATTAGGCTAAGAGGGTTAACAATTGCAGGATAGGGGTAATTGAGAGCGATACCTACGGCGGGCTGCGCCAACGCTACTGCCAACTGTACTAAACCTTTTTGGGTATTTGGATTAGCCACTGGCACCAAAATTCGGAAAGGATGAGGGGAAGTTTCGCTCTCAGCAGAGGTGTCTATACCTGTTTTTGCTTCCAACTCCGGTTCCACCACATCTAACCTGATCAGCTTTTTCGGATATGTCCATTCCAGCAGTGGCGAGGTCATGAATGTAGTTACCAATGCCATAATTACCAGCATGGTAAATATTAAGGGGGAAATTACCTTTAACTCTAAACCAATGTTTAGCACGATCAACTCAGTCAAGCCGCGAGTATTCATTAACCAACCGAGTGCTGAGGCTTCCCGTTTACTAATGCCACTGACACGCGCTGCTACATAAGTACCAACATATTTGCCTGCGATCGCCACAGCTAAAACCAACGCACACAAAAGCCACAATTCGGGACGGTTGAGCAAGCCAATCTGCGTTTTTAAACCACTGTAGGCAAAAAATATTGGCAGCAAGAAAATTAGGACAAAATCTTCTGTTTTTATTGCCAATTCTCGGACTAAATCTTCATTTTTGGGCATGGCTGCTCCCAGCAAAAATGCTCCAAAAATTAAGTGAATCCCAATTAGTTCAGTGATTAGCGCCGATGCAACCACTGCCATATAAATCCCAGCTAGCAGTAATTGGCTGAGTCTTCCCGCACGGAGGTAGTGTTTGGCAAGGCGTTGTAGGAACCAACGACCTGCTGTCAACATCAAGCCGATGTAAACTATGCTGGCGATAATTGTGGGTACAGCACCAGCAAAGTCACCAGTTCGCGCAACTGCGATCGCAACTGCCAAGAGACACCAAGCTGTCACATCATCCACTGCTGCACAAGTTAACGCCAATGTTCCTAAACGCGTTCCTTGTAAATTGTTTTCAGTAATGATTCGCGCCAACACTGGAAAGGCAGTAATCGACATCGCCGCCCCCAAAAATAAAGCAAAGGCGGTGAACGATACACTTGCATTGGAAACTAGGGGATAAAGTACTACCGCTAGCAATGTTCCTAGAGAAAACGGCACCAAAATGCTGACATGAGAAGTTAAAACTGCTACTTCTAATTGACCGCCGAGGTATTTGGGATTTAGTTCTAGCCCAATTAGAAACATGAAAAATATTAGTCCCACCTGAGACAAAACATTCAGAAAAGGAAAAGTTTCTGGTGGAAACAAGCTAACTGCTAGATGGGGAGCAACTAACCCAAATAAAGATGGGCCGAGCATAATTCCGGCGACAATTTCACCAATTACTAGCGGTTGCTTAATAGAACGAAATGCTAGCCCTACTAGCCGTGAAAGCCCAATAACAATCAGCACCTCAACCAGAACGAGAATAACGATGTGCATGGTTTCCTCAAAATTAACTATCTGGTTTCCCTAAGATAATTCTTTAAAATACTAGAAAATGTCAAGCTTGTTAGATACACCCAAGAGTAATTTGTGCTTCGTTGTTATATTAATTATTGTTACGATGCCGTTGTAGCCGTTATGGGTAATCAAGTTTGTAGTAAGGACTTCAGTCCTTAATTTTCTCAGCACTAAAGCGCTTACTAAAAACCCTCAAAACTAGCTTAGATATTGTACTAAATACTTAATTAATCTAATATTTAATTTTGCTTAATTCAAAGATTTCTCATAGCTTGTACCGTGCAATAAAAAGGCAATCAGTGGTGATGCCATAAGAGTTGTAATAACTGCCATAATCACCATTATAGTGAATAAAGTTGGGGTAATTATACCTTGTTCTAGACCAATATTGAGGATGATTAACTCCATCAAACCACGAGCATTCATCAGAGCGCCGATTGTTGCAGATTCGCGCCAATTTTCCCCGGCTAATTTTGCAGCCAACATACAAGCAACACCTTTACCGAGAATTGCGATCACAATAATTAACAACGTCACTCCCCACAAAGTAGGTGTGTTTACCAATCCAATTTGAGTATTTAATCCAGAGAAAACAAAAAAAATCGGTAACAAAAAAGAAGTAGTTAAAAACTCCGTATATTGGCGAATTTGTTGGGCGAATTCTCCGCGTGGTGTCACTGCTCCCAACACAAAAGCACCGAATATTGCATAGATACCTGTAACATCGGTAAACCATGCACAAAACATCAAAACTATCAACATTAAAGTCAGGGTTTGTCTGTTCACACCTTCGCGTTTTGTCATGCGTGTGAACGCTTTCAGTAGAGGTTGTCCGAGAAAAATCGCAAATAGCACATAGCAAATTCCACCACCAATTGCTAATATGGCAATGCTTAAAGAATTTTTCACGCTAGCAAGCACAATCGCCAGCAAACACCAAGCAACTGCATCATCTACCGATGCTGCACCTAAAGCCAAAGTACCGAAGCGGGTTTGTGTAAGACCGCGTTCGTAAAGAATACGAGCTAACATTGGAAAAGCCGTAATTGTCATCGATGCACCCAAATACAAAGCAGCTGACCAAGGCATAACTTTTGGTTGAAAGAAATCGCCATTGTGATAAAACCAAAAAGATGCGATCGCTCCTAAAATAAAAGGAGTGATAATTCCAGCCGCAGATAGCAAACTTGCACTTTTGATATGATGTTTTAAGAGTTTGGTATTAAAGTCTAAACCAATCAAAAACATATAAATTACCAATCCAATCTGGCTAATAGCATATAAAATCGACATTGATGGATTGGGTATCTTGAGTCCGACAGCAGTGATGATGGGAAGCTTAGGAAATAGCCATTGCTGAAAATCTGGTGCAATCAATCCTAAAAGTGATGGCCCTAGCATTACACCTGCGATCATTTCGCAAACAACATCAGTTTGACCAAGATAGCGGCGTCCTAAAATCGTGACAATGCGACAAGTGGTTAAAATAACTGTAAGTTGTAGAAATAGCCGAATAACCAGATCAAAATTTGACATTGTACTTCCTTGATTGATGTCTCTGCATTCAAGAATCTCCCTAGAGTTTAAAGTTTTCTTGTTTTACTCATATATGACTACCACATCAGCACAAATGCCAATTTTGTAAACATAAGATAGCTGTTTGTAATTTGATGAGATACAACAATAAATGTGTTCCTTTGGTTTCTAAAGTCATCTTGTTCTTAATAACGCACATAACTGTACGTCAATACAACATATTGCATCCAAACTAAAATCGCCATATATGATTTTTTATGATTTGTTAATTTGCGATTTATAGCCCAATACGCTTGGCTTTGTAAAAAATTGTAGGTTGGGTGAAGCAAAGCGCAACCCAACAAAGCTATGAAAATGTTGGGTTACTCTTCTCCTGTCGGAGAGGCTACGCGAACGAGAAGCCGCTTCGGGTCTACGTTCCTCAAATGCCACTTGCTTCTCCCAAAGAGATACGCTGCGCGTAGCTTGCTTCCCCGAAGGGGTACAAGTCGGGAAACTGCAAGGGCGCAGTGGTTCCCCAGCCTACACAACTTAAGGTTTTTGGCGCTAACCCAAGCGTATTGATTTATAGCCTTTTTTATCTATTTGAGGCACAATCAACTGTAGGGACGTACAAATGTACGTCCCTACCCTACGGTTAAATTACCTGAAAATTGCTAGAATTTTTGATTAAATTAGTTTCGATAATTTGAAATTTTACAACCACTCCCCACCCCGAAAACGCCAACGAAGGAAGATAATTCGCATCAGGCTTTGGGAACTAATAAAAACCACTAGCCACACCATACTATAGTGCAATAAAAAAGCTCCTGGTGAAAGTTCTTCTTTCGGTAAAGGTATTGGTAAAAAGCCAAATAATTTGACTCCACAAAATATAAATATCAATTCCCATATCCCAGCTAAGAGTTGATAAACTGCTGGCCAATCTCTATCCCAACGGAATTTTTGGAGATAGTCATAAAGTACATCCCAACCTAAGCCAAAAATAGCGACATAAGCAAGTATCCAAAAATAAACCGAGTTAGCACCAGGGCCAATCCAACCCATTGCAAATGGCAAAGATACGAGTACGCCGACAGTTATCAGTAATAATAATCGAGTTTGCCAGCGACCAAATAAAGTTGGTGTCATAGGAGTGCTGAATGCTGAGTGCTGAGTTAGGAGTTAAAAGTTAGGAGTAATGAATAATATAGAAAAATTAGAGTTTTTATAAATAGATTTTGGTGCTTTTTGCGAGGATGGCAAATACGAGAATATCAGCTAGCCCCAAAGCACCAACACATCTATAATTATTAGGATGGTTTAAGGTGATAATCAAATTTAGAATGGTAAGCTGCATTGGCAAAGCTCATTGAAGGTATGGCATCCCAATTGATTACATCTTCTAACAAAGCTTGATAACCTAGTGTATTAGGATGAAGTCCATCTTCACTCAAGCGTTTGAGTCGCCAACTTTCACCGCGTTCCATCCATTGCTCAAAAATATCCAAATAGGGAATCTGCCGTTTGCTGCAAGCAATTCGAGTTGCTTCTTTGTAGCGGTATTGGTCGGCATGATTGTAGTAAAAACAATCTAAAAATGGCATCTTAGCTTCATCCACTGGCACCATGCCCACAAATAACACAGGGCAAAGTTGCTGTGCTAAATCTAGCAGAGATGCAATTTCCTTTTCAAACAATGTAAAATCTGTGTAACTTCTACCATCGGGACGTGCCAACCGTGCTGAGTCATTCACTCCTACTGATAAAATAATCAAATCAGGAACACGATTTCGCAGTTCACCCCGGTGGCGAAATTCAACTTCCAATCTTTGGGCTACTTGTTGGGTGCGATCGCCTCTTACTCCTAAATTATAAAGAATATGACCGGCACTATCCGGCAACATCCACCATCGCCTTAGTTGCTCAATCCAGCCTCCTTTTTCCGGGTCGCCGAATCCATAAATTAAGCTGTCCCCCAGTGCGACAATCTTCATAGGCTGAAAGTGATTTGGTGGTAGAGACAGCTGCATTGAGGAAGAAGCGAGAAATGTGTGCATTTAACGACTATATTTTATATCTTTACAAGATTCTATACATTTCTATACCATAGATGGCTATGTTTATTGTTCAAGCATCTATGGAGTTTTTGCTTGTTGATATAGTTGTAAGGTTAATATTGCCGCAGTTGAGCCTCTGTACGAGGGCTACCGTACTTTAACAATCAGCATGAGAATCGAACCGCAGAGGCGCTGAGGACGCTGAAGAAGAGAAAAGAGGGAGATTGCCCTGAAAATTTTCTTTTTGCCCTTTTGTCATAAATCCAAATGGGCAAAAATTTCATTTTTGAGATGTCGGGAATTCTGCTGGGAAATTCCACGGACATAATAAATATTCAACAGAATTCAGAGCGGAGCCAGAGACGCTCCGCCAAGGCGTCAGAATGGGCTACACTGCGCTAACAGAAGTAAAACAAGCTTTGTGCGTTCAGGCTAGCTTGTGTACTTCATCAACGTGAGTTCGACAAGCCTTTTTTGACCTCTCCCCCAACCCCTCTTGGACACCCAGAGGCGAGCCAAAACCCTAATTTCTCGTTGCTCCTCCCTTTCTCCGTGGGAGAGGGCTGGGGTGAGGGTTCATCGAACTCACGTTCATCAACTTGAAATCTGCTGTAAGTCCTCATCTACAGAGGGATAAGTAGTGCAGGTACAGCAGTTGCCAGGTAGATTAGGACATAATGACAAGCGTAAATCTCAGGAATAGCAAGGTTTTTACCTCCTGCCTCGTTGTTGAGCGACTTGCCCTCTTGGTAGTCGTTGGCGCAGCCTCTCGTAGAGAAGGGAGTTGAAACACTGCCTCCTGCCCCCTGCTATACATCAATCGCTAAAAATAAACAGTCACTTACCAAATTGGTTTGTCAAAAAAGTTGATACAAGTAGTTGTTTTGTAATGCAGTGTACTACAATAGTAATGAGTTAAATTAAAAAGACTTCTTCGCCAGTACAGTGGAAATAAAATTACCATTTGCACGCAATTATTTGATATTACGAGAAAAAATTTTCAAAACTTTCTACTTAACACAAAATAACTTAATTAACGCTGCATAACCGATAAATATGGATTTTGACTATTTTAGAAGCAATGAAGGCAGTCCTACAAATAATACTCGGCAAAGTTTACTTGCTTGCGGTTGGCGACCGTTTAATCGAGAATTAGACTGGGGATTTTTATGGCAACTCTTGTACAGTGACTCCCGCGAATTAAGTCAAAAAAGTTTGAATTTGGCGAGTAATATTGCTGATGTTTTAGGACGAAATAATTATGCTTGGTGGGCTAATTTATTGAGTGTTGTATCTGATAATACCCGCTACGAAGTTGAAAAGTTTTGGAATTACATCACGCCAGATCCGCAATCACCAGATCATCGCTACAAAGATGTTTTGAGTACGGAAACGCCTATTGTCCAATTTGTCAGTCGTAGTAGTATTCCTATTGATTATGTTCTGAATCGACTGCAAGAAATTACTGTACTGCGAGTTTTAGGTGTATTGGGTAATCCTGATATTATTACTCAGTATCACTCAGAAAGAGATTTTTACTTTCCGATAGATAAATTTGTTAGCTGGGAACGCTTAGACGTTATTAATACTGTTTACGCTTACTGGTCTAAGTATGACATTTGGTTGCAAATCGATCCTTACGATCGCGGCCGACGACAATATACTTTAATGGCGAAAAATCTCGCGCCACTAATTAACAAAGCAACTTACGACTTAGCAGTGATGCTGAGTGGATATCAAAGTCGTGTAGGCAAAGTTCATAGTCAATTTAACATTCGGACATTTCCCGCAGATATCCAAAACTTTACTGATTCTGTACAGCAAGCGATTTTAAATCAAAACCAGTTAGCGGTTGTTGTACATGGACAACCAGGTACTGGTAAAACAGTCTGGACACAGGCAGTAGCAAAAGAAATTCTTGTACCTTTAGGGTATGTAATTTTTATTTTAGATCATGATGCGATCGCTAATTTTGTCCCACCAACTTACATAGAACGTATTTGTATCGTTATTAACGAAGCTGATAATCTAGCGCAAAATCGTGCTTCGGAGGTAGCGCAATACAATAACAAAACCGAACACATTCTAAGTTTGCTAGATGGCACTTTATATCAGAGTGTAATTGATGATTCTGGTATTCAGATGCAGCAACGGTTAGTTGTCTTGATGACTTGTAATACTACTGAAAGATTAGATCCAGCCATGTTACGTAAAGGTAGGGTGGATTTAATATATGAATTTACACAACTATTTGTATAAAATCTACTTTCACCACAGTTTCACCTGTTTTTGCGATACAAGCTGATGCTCTTTGCGCCAAGCTTGGGGAGGTAAACCGTGATGTTGGCGAAACTGACGGGAGAAATGAGACACATCCTGATAGCCTAATGCTTTCGCTATCTTCTCGACTGTGTGATTATTATTTTGGAGTAAAAAACAAGCTTCCGCCATCCGGCGTTTGACAATCCAGCAGTTTACAGTCTCTCCACTTGTCTCCTTTACTCGGTTAGTTAAGTAAGCCGATGAGTAACCAACAGCAACAGCCACATCACACAAAGTAATTCCTTCATGATAATGGGCCTCGATAAAGTCGAAAACTTCTTTTAATTGCGGAATGTTGGGAAAGATTGACTTAGGACGAATGTTGACTTCTTTCTCAGAGGCGATGGCAACACCGACAGCGATCGCTGTAGTATCATCTGTAAGTGCTGATGATTTTGGAGCTTTCTCTAATTTCCTAGAACACCAGTATTGAAGATTAGCTTGTTTTTCCAAGCGAGTAGCGATCGCTCTGAGCAATTCGTCTAGTGTCGAGGGTTTGCTAAGATAGTCATCTGCTCCCAATTCCATAGCTTTGCGAACATCTGCTCTAGTACTACTGCCAGTCAGAAAAATGAAAGGAATAATTGCTGTCTGAGGATCTTGGCGTAGTGTAGTTAAAACGTTATAACCATCCATATCGGGCATCGTGATATCGCAAATCACTAAGTCGGGTATACGCTTTTGTGCTTGGTGGATGCCAGCAAGACCGTTGTCAGCACCTATTGTATCAAAACCTTTACCCTCAAGACCCTTTAAATAAAGATTGCGAGTAACGTTATCATCTTCAATAACGAGAATTTTCTTTGACGATTCGGACATAATTTTCTTTTTGCAGAAGCTAATTACTAGACTATTTGCTGAATATCTAAATAGACTCGTTCCGAGAGTTATGATTGTTAAATTTTTAGTTAATAACTATCTTCATTTCAAC
The DNA here is from genome assembly GCF_034530775.1 of Nostoc sp. DedSLP04. Lineage (NCBI taxonomy): Bacteria > Bacillati > Cyanobacteriota > Cyanophyceae > Nostocales > Nostocaceae > Nostoc > Nostoc sp. DedSLP04. Next base: position 54,613 of record NZ_JAVRCL010000021.1, read on the forward strand.
ACTCATAACTCGAAACAGGTCAACTCTGATTTGATTAATGGCAGCATTACTGTAAACGTAGAGCCGACATCAATTTCACTTTCTACAGAAACTTGACCATGATGTAAATCTACAAGAGTTTTAAGAATCGATAGTCCTAGTCCAGTGCCAGGTATATGATCGATATTACTACCACGGTAAAATGGCTCAAATATTCGTTGTTGGTCTACTACTGAAATACCGATCCCCCTATCTTTCACTTGAAAAATTATTTTTTCATTTTGGCAAGATAGTTCTAAATTAATTGCCAGATTCGAGAGAGAATACTTAATTGCGTTATCAAGCAAATTCTTCAAAATCGGCTCTAGCAATTTTTTATCTATATATGCTGTTAGAGTTTTATCTTGACTGACAAAATTGATTGTTTTTTGGCTAACAATCATCTGCATTTGTGCAACTAAATCCTCACAAAACTGAACTAATTCAAGCGGTTTGGGTTCAAAGTTTAATTTTGCTGATTCTGCTTTCGAGAAGAACAAAATATCATCCAACATCAGGCTCAGTTGTTCGGTGGCTTTTTGAATGTGATCGAGTAATGGTTGGATTTTCTTCTGTGTACGTTTGTCTACTTCTTCTTTAAGTAAACTATTAGAAAATGAAACAATATTCAGTGGAGTTCGGAATTGATGGCAAACCATAGCAAGAAAACGCGCTCTAAGTTCGCTAAGTTGTTTGGCTTGTTCTAAAGCTTGGTTAAGCCCTAATTCTGCATATTTGTAATCGGTAATATCGATACCTGCAATTAATTCGACTGGGTTTCCCCCAAAATCCAGCACTCCGTCAAGCTTGGCAACTGCACAAGCTAGCCAGCGCTCCGTACCGTTTTTTGTTAAAATATTCATCTCCTGGTATTCAAAATCAGCGGCTTCATCCTGCTTACGTACTTGCCTGCGTTTTTTGCTCTTAATCAGTCGGCGAAGATCGAAACCTGTTAGTAGTTCCTCTTTTGTGTAGCCAGTGAGTTGCTCTACTGCCGGATTTATGTAGCAAAGCCGCGTACCTTGAATCAGAAAAGTACCGGCATCTGTAGTTTCTGCTAAAGTCCGAAATCTAGTTGCGTTCAGTCGTAATGCTTCTTCAGTCTGTTTCGATTCAGTAATGTCCCAAATACTCCACACTCTCCCAATAATTTTACCCTCAAGCAATTGAGGTTTAGAATAATGCGCGAAAACTCTCCCATCTTTCAACTCTAGAATGTCGTAACTCTCGAAATCAGATTGGCTAGACACTTCCCAAATCAGCCGACTAAAGGCTTGTGGATCTTTTAGTTGGCTCTCAAAAAAGGATTTGCATCGAGGACATTTCTTAGATAGTATTAGGGACTCTGGGATCTGCCACATATCCACAAATTTCTGATTCAAGCTCAGAATATCTCCCTCAAAGTTAACTGCAACAATACCAATAGCAGTAGACTCAAGAGTAGAGCGAAGTAAAGAAAGAGATGTTTCTAGTTCTACTTCTTTGTCCTTGAGTTGAGAAAATTCTTGTTGCAAATTGTCTTTGGCATCTTTTAATTCATCGGTCCACTTTTGGACGCTCAATTCTACTATTTCATCCGTTTTCTCACGAGCAAAGGCACAGCCAAATTCCATATCTTGGTGTTTTACATAGTTCATCGATATTTCTACCAGAAATATCCGACCTCCTTTTGCCCGATAGCGAGATTTAAAGGTAAGGGAACCCTGTGAGCTAATATCTGACCAATTATGCTGCGAAAAATCTACATCTATATCATGCAGCCTCATAGAAAGTAATTCCTCACGGGAATACTCAGTCATCAGGCAAGTGGCATCGTTGACGTAAAGAAACTGCCCGTTTGCTCCTAAACAAAAGGCAGCATCTACAGCGTGATTTATTAGGAAGTGAGCAAACTTCATCTCTATTTCTGGTTGTAGTGCCCATTGATTGTTCGATCTAGCTAGTGTATATTCGCCAGAATTCATGTTCATACTTCCTCCTGGTAATCAATCAGTACCATTCCCATTAAAGAGTTAATAGTCATAAATTACTAAAATCTTTGGTGTACTGTTTGGCTGTTAAAAAATAAAAATAGTCAAAATAGTTAGTATATTAAAAAATATTACTAATTATTCTTAATAAAACTTATCATACCAGGAAAAGGTGAATTATTAAACCAAATTTTTTTAAAAAACTAAAGTAAATATTTTTTTAATTATTGACTTAAACAAGTTTTTATATACAAAATTTAGAGCGGTCAATCAGCTCTGTTAGATAAAAGTTCAACGCTCTTAATCTATAAGTAAAAAAAATATTTTAAATTTAACCTAGCCCTGTATGACAACTAACTAATAGACATCTTTAGAAATTAACTACGCATTAGCAATAACCCTTGTAAAGATGTAGCAGTGCTACCTCTTTATAAGAGTTCACCAATCTAAAATTCCTGGGATTTCCACTGGGGAAAGGTTAAAGAATAAAAATTTTTCTCCTTTAGCCTTTTCCTTAGCAAGAATTTTGGCAAACTAGTTGTGTAGAGTCCTTTGATTTTCAACATAAATGAATTTGCGGTAGTGGGTCTGGCTTAAATGAATAAACTTCAACTTATCAACTTATTTTCTTAATTTATCTTAACCTACCTTCTCAGGAATTTAACTATAGAAGAATATGCTTAGTCATCTGTCGTAAGAAGTACATTTGTATTACTGATATACGTAAAAATTATGTGTTTTATTGTATGTTTTCTTTCAGAAACGAAGCCCGTATTCGTATATTAGGTATATACTGTTGATTTATGCATTATCAAAAACACTTTTTTAAAGATATTCATGCCCTGAATGTTTTGTCATCTCTCAAAGGAACTATAGAAAGTTAAAAAATGATGTATTTATCGTTACAAATAATTGACTCAAAGAGTTTTTGGTGGCAATATAAAGACCGCTAAATCGCCTCATGCTTAAATTCGGATAAAAAATTGTGTAAGTTCTAAAGCAAAAGAATTGACACCCAGATCAAAAGATTTCCTATTGCAAATTTGGTAATGTGTCGGTTCTGCGATTGCAGAATATCAATCTTTCAGGTGGCTAAGTTGCAAATGTGACAATCACGAAAAAAGCAAAAAAATTGACACATACATCAAAAGATTTTTCATTGTAAATTAGGTTTTTATTGTAGCGGTCAAGAAACTTACCAAGCGTTTCTTAATTAGATCGGTGCTATTAAAGCTAACTATATTAAGTTTTGTAAACATTCTGAGACACGCTTAACTTCGGTTAATTACCAGTTTCTACACCTTTACACAATCTTAGTTTTTTCCCACCGAACTACCGCCGATCTACTTAAATACTGTAGTCATCACATAGAAGCGAAAAATTTGACATCCTTATCAAAAGATTTTTGATTGTACAACAGTCTTCATCTCCTTTATTCTGGTGGCAAGAAGCACAGCCTCAACTGTTGTATGCTTTTGGTAAAAATTTTTTGGTACTGCGCTCACAAGCATCAATCAGCAGCGATTCGCCATTTCTACTCTTGACCAAGCTAGGTCATCGCTGCAAGAAACAACAGAGTTGTTTGTAATAAATATTTCTAGCGCTGTGATTGTAAACTAAAAAGCCTTTGTATAACTTTCTGAAATTACGTGAAACCAATGAGTCAAAACTATACTGGTTCAAATCCTCTCATCACCACTGAGCCATACAAGGAACTTCCCGCAAACAGATATGTAGAATCTGTGTCTGACTCCCGTCAGCTTGATGAATCGGAGAATAATGGGGGAATTCAGGCTTTTTTAAACGATGAAACAGCCCCAACGCTCTCAGTTGCCGATGCGATCGCTCAAATGTTGGAAAATTTGGGAGTAAGCTACGCTTTTGGTGTCGCAGGTGGTGCGATGGCCAGCCTTTGGGGTGCGCTATCCAATAGCAGCATAGAGGTGTTGAACTTCCGCCATGAAGCCGGAGCAGCATTTGCAGCCACCGAGGCTTACTTTGCGAATAATTGCCCGACTGTAGTTTTTACCACAGCAGGGCCGGGGATCACCAACGCCCTTACCGGATTATTTGCAGCTCGTGGTGAAGGTGCAAAGGTAATTTTACTATCAGCTTGTACCTCCGCACCGCAGCGTGGACGTTGGGCTATTCAAGAAACCAGCACTTACACATTGCCCAGTGGAGGAATTTTTACCCCAGGAGCGTTATTCAACTATGCAGTCACGATTGAATCTGCGGCTCAACTACCGCAGATTTTCCGTAAACTTGCATTAGCGATGGCGCAACCAGGTGGATTTGTTGCCCATTTGAGCATTCCCACTGCTGTGCAAACAAGTTTAGTTGAGAATATAGCTTTACCCCAGCTAGATATTTCTCCGTTTCCAATGACTGCTTCCAAAGAAGCGATCGCTAAATCTGTAGAGTTATTATCATCTGGCCCCTTTGCTATCTGGGTTGGTTTCGGTGCGCGTGATGCAGCAGAGGAAATTCTGGAACTGGCGGAAAAAACCGGAGCAGCCGTTATGTGTTCGCCCCGTGCTAAAGGTATTTTCCCTGAAGATCATCCCCAATTTGTGGGTGTTACAGGTTTAGGCGGTCATGCTTCCGTCTTAACTTATATGGAACAGCAACCTCCACTACGCACACTCGTATTAGGAACCCGTCTTGGCGAACCGACTTCTTTCTGGAGTTCGGCGCTAGTTCCAAAAGGAGGTTTTGTCCATGTAGATATTGACCCGGAAGTTCCAGGTGTAGCCTATCCCCACGTTGAAACTTTCCCAGTTCGGTCTGATATCAAAGCTTTTGTGAAAGAGTTGTTGCAGCAATTGCCGGATGCTCCTGATTCTACAATGTCGCTACCTCGTCCAGAACACAAAGCAATTGAACCTGCTACAGAGGTAGATTATCCAGTGCGGCCAGAAGTCTTGATGGCAGCAATTCAAAAGATAATTGTTGAAGATAGCGATGCCGTAGTCATGGCGGAGTGTGGTAACTCGTTTACTTGGTCAACGCATCTACTCCAATTTTCCGAAGCCAATCGTTACCGAGTCAGTACCGGAGTCGGAGCAATGGGCCACGCCGTCACCGGAGTATTGGGTGCAGCACTGGCAAGCAAAAGCAAGGCTGTAGGGATTGTTGGCGATGGAGCAATGCTGATGAATAACGAAATCAGCACAGCCGTGAAATACAAAATTCCGGCAATCTGGATTGTACTCAACGATGCGCGTTACAACATGTGCCATCAAGGAATGAAAATCTTGGGATTAAAGGGCGCAGATGCAACAATGCCACCAACAAACTTTGCGATGATTGCTCGTGGGATGGGAGCAGAAGCGATCGTTGTCGTCAGAGAGTCGGATATTGAAGCTGCATTACAACAAGCGATCGCATCAAATGTCCCTTTTCTCATTGATGTAGTGATTGATGCCGACCGCCCAGCACCTTCTGGCGGACGTAATAAGAGTTTGGCAGCACAAGGAATTAAATCAAATGCCGCTAAAAATCCAGCCAAGCAGGTTTCATTTCCAATGGTTTGATTTTAAAAGTTTGCAATCTCATTCAATTGTTATAGACACTAAAACACTGCAATCAAGCTGAATTTACAACACAGTTTTGATTAGTTAATTCAGTAAAAGAGAAAGGATGAGTTTAGAAGCGACAAAAGTTTTCTTTTAGTCAGAAACTCCACTCAAAAAGCTGGAATCTAAAACTTCTTTTTTAAACCCTAAGTCTTTTCTTAACTTCATCTAATCTTAATATTCAAGAGTGTTTTTATGTCTATATCTTTATATTTTGTAATGTTCATTACTTTCTCTAAACAATTCCAACCAATATCGAGAGGACAAGATGCTGCTATTTGAAACTGTTAGAGAAATGGGTCACGAACAAGTTCTGTTTTGTCATGGTAAAAATCCCGAAATTAAGGCAATTATTGCCATCCATGACACAACCTTGGGCCCAGCGATGGGAGCTACAAGAATCTTGCCTTATGTCAACGAAGAAGCTGCTTTAAAAGACGCACTTCGTCTGAGTCGTGGAATGACATATAAAGCTGCCTGTGCCAACATCCCGGCTGGTGGGGGAAAAGCAGTTATTATAGCTAATCCTGAAAATAAAACAGATGATTTGTTAAGAGCTTATGGACGTTTTGTTGATAGCCTGAATGGACGTTTTATTACCGGACAAGATGTCAATATTACCCCTGACGATGTGCGGACAATTAGTCAAGAAACGAAATATGTTGTTGGGGTATCAGAAAAATCTGGCGGCCCTGCTCCCATAACTTCACTAGGAGTTTTTCTCGGAATTAAAGCTGCTGTAGAATCTCGTTGGCAGAGCAAAAGACTTGATGGGATGAAAGTTGCAGTTCAAGGCTTAGGAAATGTCGGTAAAAATCTCTGTCGTCACTTACATGAGCATGATGTCCAGCTTTTTGTTAGCGATGTAGATCCAGTCAAAGCAGAAGAAGTGAAACGGCTTTTTGGCGCAACTATTGTAGAACCATCTGAAATTTACTCACTTGATGTAGATATCTTTTCTCCTTGTGCTTTAGGAGGAATTCTTAATAGTCATACAATTCCTTTTCTGCAAGCTTCGATTATTGCTGGTGCAGCTAATAATCAATTGGATAATGAGCAATTACATAGTCAAATGCTTGCCAAAAAAGGGATACTTTACAGTCCCGATTATGTAATTAATGCTGGAGGATTAATTAATGTTTATAACGAAATGATTGGTTATGACGAAGAAAAAGCTTTCAAGCAAGTGCATAACATTTATGACACGCTATTAGCAATTTTTGAGATTGCTAAAGAGCAAGGAGTTACTACCAACGATGCTGCCAGACGATTAGCAGAAGACCGGATCGACAAGATTAAGCGAAGTAAAACTACAGTGATCGCAGCTTAATTATTATTATCTTCAGGAGTGAAAAATGGAAAAAAATACCTTTGCTACATCAGCATATATTGCTACTTCACCAGAAAGCGCTTTTGAGTATCTTTGTAGTTTAAAAAACTTGGATGAATGGACGCTTTATAGCCGGATGAAAGAGCAAATTGACGAAGATACCTGGCTGGGAACTGCGTCTGGTTATCACAAAAATCTCTATTATCATGTTAAAAAATTAGAAAATCCACTTTTCTACGGCATTGAGTGGCACTGTGGATTAGAGTATCAGAAATATTTTCAGGTTTACCCTGTTTTGCTGTTTCCCACTGATTACATCGAGCCGGGAACAGATGAAAAAGGTGTGTACTTTCACTGGTTGAGCTTTGTCGATCCCAAACGACAGACTCAGATGATTATGCAGGGAATTCATACAGTACACACTTCTGAATGTCGCTCTCTCAAAGGGAATTTGGAACGTAAAGCTGGTCTGACCTCAGCAGCTAAAGGAAGCCACTTTATTGATACAGACACCATTTATGTTGATGCTCCAGTTGAAATTGGTATTGAATACTTAAAGGATTTACAAAACATAGATGAGTGGGCACATCTACTGCGACCGAATGGCGATATTACTTCTGATTCAGGTGAATTCAAAGATGAATATGACCAGAAGGTAAAAGTTTCTGTGCGCGTTCATAGTCTGAGTAAATACTACTTGCTTGAGCAAGAATATTATTATCCAGATTACGAATATTATCAGCGTTCTGTAGCGTTACTCATTCCAACCGCTTACGCTTTCGCCGATCCAGAAGCCTCTGGTTTTATCCTGCATCGAATCACATTCTGGAAAACAGATGGAACTGTAACCCACGGCAAACTTCAAATTGAAGACTATGGCGCTGAGAGCATGAACATCAAACGTTTACTCGAAGCCAAAGCTGGCAACCTCAAATCATTTGATCGAGGAATGAGCTATCTACCAAAAGCTCCAGAGCCACTAGTTAATAGTCATTAGTCATTGGTCATTGGTCATTGGTCAACTAACAAAAAAAAAGGACAAAGGACAAAGAACAAAGGACAAATGACAAATGACAAATGACGAAATATGAAACAGAAACAACTTACTATTACCTTCCTAACTTTTTGTGTTACCGCTTTTTCGGGAATGAAAGCTGCCTCAGCTGCATCCTTTTCAGTAATCGCCGACGGTCTATATAATGCCGGAGGACTAAGCTTTGGCCCTGATGGCGATCTCTATGTTACAGAGGCGGGCATCGGGGGAAGTGGCGGTTGTGTGCCACCAGCAAGCGGTCAAGGCGATTCTCTATGCTATGGCACAAGTGGGGCAGTTACCAAAATTGAGAATGGAAAAACCGAGCGCATACTTACAGGACTTCCTTCTATAGCATTACCAGATGGTACTGGAGCCGGTGGCCCTCGTAACATCCAATTTGATGCTACAGGTAAACCTTATGTTCTGATTGGGTATGGGGCGAATCCAACCTTTCGCGATCGCAATTTAGGTAACACTGACCTCGGTAAAATCATTGCTCCCGACTTTAAGACCAATTCCTGGACGAGTGTTGCTGATTTAGCTAACTATGAACTCGCCAATAATCCCGATGGTGGTGATGTCGGTAGCAATCCCTTGGGCTTTGTAATAGATGGCAATAAGTTAGTTGTAGCTGATGCAGGTGCAAACGACTTACTCAGTGTTAATACTAGCGGTAGTAACTTGCAAGCTCTTACTACCTTTCCCCAAGACATATTAACTAATCCCGTCTTTCCACCTTCTGATACCCCATCCAATGAACCGGCACAGGTTCCATCTCAAGGGGAAGCGGTGCGAGGCCCATCGCAGTTTGCCACTCAACCAGTACCTTCGGGTGTGGCAAAAGGGCCTGATGGTGCTTATTACATCAGCCAATTTACTGGTTTCCCTTTCCCAGAAGGCGGCGCAAAAATCTATCGAGTCGGTGCTGATGGGAAATCATCAGTCTTCGCTGATGGTTTTACCCAACTTACAGACTTGCAATTCGATCCTGCGGGCAATTTGTATGCTTTGCAGTACGCCAATCAGTCAGCTTGGAAGGGTGATTTTGATGGTTCTGTCATCAAAATAGCTCCTGATGGCACACGTACAACTCTTCTGAGTGGCAATGGATTAGAGTCGCCTAGTGCCCTGACTATTGGTGCTGATGGTGCAGTATACGTTACCAACCGAGGCGATCGCCCAGGATTTGGACAAGTTCTCAAAATTGAAAATACCAAGTCTATTCCTGAACCTGATTCTGCTTTAGGTGTGTTAGCGATCGCTGCCTTGGGCGTTGGTTGGTTGCACAAGAAGAAAGAGCTACCAAACCTCCCATAAATAGAGTCGTGGCGCTCGAATAAAGAGTTTCAAACCAATCTTGCGTTCCTCAAAGACTGCAATTCGTTGTCTTTAAAACCATAAAAGTTTCCCCAAACAAATTATTTAACTCTCAATCTCCAAAGGTATGAAACTCAAGTCATTTGCTCTTACATCTGTTACATTTTGTTTTACTGCTATTTGTGGAACACTATCTGCACAAGCTGCAACGCTAACGACAGTTGTCGATGGAGTTAGTAATGCACGGGGTGTTAGCTTTGGCCCTGACGGTAGTCTCTACGTAGCAGAGCCAGGTATCGGCGGTAACGGAAATTGCCAACCATCTCCGAGTACTCTATTTCAGCCTATCTGTGCTGGTAATACTAGTTCACTAGTCAAAGTTTCACCAAACGGCACAAAACAGCGTCTACTTAATAACTTTCAGTCTTTAGCAGAGCAACCCACCGGCAACCAAGGCGCTGGTATTGAAGACATACAATTCGATTCTAAAGGGAATGCTTATCTGCTGACAGGGTTTGCCGGTTATCCAGGAAACCGCGATCTAGCAACACTTAACCTTGGTTCTAAATCCCCACTCCCACCACAGCAACTTGCTACTTTCCCGCCATCAACGCCCGATAAAGTTTTGAATACGCCGCTTCTAGCACAACTGTACCAAGTTGACTTGAACACCGGATCTCTCAATAGTATTTTTGACTTTGCTAAAAATGAAATCACCCAAAATCCAGACAAGGGGGATGTAGTTACCAATCCCTACGATCTGGCTATTAGTGGCGATAATGCTTATGTCGTTGATGGGGGCGGGAACACTGCTTACAAAATCAAGCTTGACGGAAGTAAGTCACAAGCGATCGCAATTCCTAAAAATATTATTAGTAAGTCAGATTTGCCACCAGGATTACAATTACCTCCTGGGCTATTAGAGGAACTTCCAGGAGGAAAAATAGCAATTCAATCAGTACCCACAGGTGGCGCAATTGGCCCCGATGGAGCTTTATATGTTGGTGAATATACGGGTTTTCCTTATCCAGATGGTAAATCGCGGATCTTCCGCATTGGCGAAGATCAAAAACCAGAAGTTTTTCTCGATGGCTTTACGCACATCACCGACCTAACCTTTGATGAGAAAGGTGATTTGCTGGTTTTACAGTTCAGCGACAAGTCCCAGTTGGGGGGTGACATCACAAATCTACCTGGATCTCTCATCCAAGTTGCTCCTGATGGCACTCGTACAACGCTTGTTGCAGCAGGTCAAGGGCTAGATTCGGCTGATGGAATTGATATTGGCCCTGATGGCAAGATTTATATTACCAATCGCGGTGTCGGCCCAGAACGCGGGGAAGTTGTTCGGGTGGATGGTGTCGTTGTTGAAAAAGTCCCCGAACCTGGTTCAGTAGTCGGCTTACTAGCACTTGCTAGTGTAGGCGCAACTGCTGCTTACGCCAAGCGCAAACGCCAACACAAGTTGGGTGAAGAATTGCTAACCGAAGCAGAGACTGTCTAAATCCCTCTTTACCTGACACCAGGTAAAGCTTACAGAATAGGCTGCTGCCCAAAAGAGAAAGTTGCATTTCCAACAAGAGGCAGCAGCCCAAATTTCAGAGTTCCCAAACTAGGACGGGGAACAAAATTAGTCTAGGAAAGAGTATACCTTATACAACCAGGACTTAAAACTCATGGGATTAGTCAAAAATTTGTCAATTGGCATTCTCGGTACTGGATTGATGGTGTTGGCAACAGCAGCCCAAGCCAAAGCTGTAACATTAACTTACGACAGAAGTATCGGCAGTCCTGGCTTCGGGCCAGGGCAGCTTTTTGTTCCCCAAGGGATAACGGTAGATGATTCGGGGAATACCCTCATAGCTAACGGACGCGGTGTTAACCCAGATGGTACTCCTAACTACAACCTCGGTAACAAAATTGAAAAATTTAGTCCCACCGGTCAGTATATTGGAGCAATTGGTTCCGGCGGCACAGGGCCCGGACAGTTTGACGAGCCAACAACTGTAGACTTTAATCCCGTAACAGGGGATTTGTATGCAGGTGATGTTTACAACAACCGCATCAATCAATTCGATCCTCAGGGTAACTTTATTAGATCCTTTGCAAACGGAGATTTTACCCCTCGTGTAAACGATCGGATTTTCTTTGGGCCATCTGGTGTGACTTTTGACAAGACTGGCAACGTTTACGTAGGTGATTTTAACGGCGAAAGAATCCTAAAATTCACACCTGACGGAAAGCAAATTGGTGTCTTTGGTGGCACTTTAGGCACTGCACTAGGAGAAACTCAAGGTGTAGCAGGTATAAGAATTTCCCCAGTCAGTGGAAATATCTTTCTAGCTGACCAGTATAACAACCGCGTTCAAGTACTCGATCCAAATGGCAAACCTCTGTACGCATTTGGTTCAGCAGGTAGCGGCCCTGGACAACTTCTTCAGCCAATTGGCATCGAAGTGGATGACCAAGAGAATGTTTATGTAGCTGATTCTATCAACAGCCGCGTTCAGGTATTTGATAAAAACGGTAAGTTCTTGACTTCCTACGGTGAAAATGCCCGCGATGCATCAGGTAATCCTGTACCGCCTCCAGCATTAACTGGCCCTCCTTTTGGTAATCCCCTCGACCTCACACCAGGCAGATTTAACTGGACTGGTGGCACAACCCTCAAAGATGGCAAGCTGTATGTGGGCGATTTCTTCCAAGGTCGCGTCCAAGTGCTAAACGTAGAGGGCAGAAGGCAAGTACCAGAACCTAGTTCAGCATTGGGTTTAGCATTGCTTGGACTTGGCGCTGCTACCGTCACATTGCGGAAACGCGGGCAACAAAAGCCAGTCTTCAGTTTAGAGAAGACGTTGCAAAAACAGTGCTGAGTTCTCATGATTGAGTAGCAGTAAAGTGACCGAATTCGAGTTCAGAGGTCGAAGTTCCAAGTTCAGAGGCTGAAGTTCTGAGTTCAGAGGTCGAAGTTCCGAGTTCAAAGGCTGAAGTTCTGAGTTCAAAGGCTGAAATTCTGAGTTCAGAGGTCGAAGTTCCGAGTTCAGAGGTCGAAGTTCTGAGTTCAGAGGCTGAAGTTCTGAGTTCAGAAGCTGAAGTTCCGAGTTCAAAGGCTGAAGTGGATTAAACAAAATCTAAAACTTCTGTTTCGTGGGGTGCGTTATGCCCTTGGTAACACACCTTACGAAAATTTCAGGTCATTAAATCTGGAATCAGGGAGATAAAAACTGGAAATACTAAATAAAGCCAAGATTATCAAGGTGCTTTTAGCACATTAACGGTTAATGCACATTCTGATTTATTCATACAACTATCATCCAGAACCAATTGGTATTGCACCTTTGATGACTGAACTAGCAGAAGGGCTGGTGAAGCGAGGGCATCAAGTGCGGGTAATCACAGGTATGCCTAACTATCCTCAGCGTCAGATTTACGATCGCTATCGGGGTAAGTTATACGTTACTGAAGAGAAAAATGGTGTCAAAATTCAGCGTAGTTACTTGCGGATTAAGTCTAAACCTAACCTTATAGATCGGCTACTGCTAGAGTTGAGCTTTGTCTTTACAAGTTTGCCACAAGCTCTCAAAGGTGAGCGACCTGATTTAATTCTCTTAACAGTGCCACCGTTACTCGTTTGCTTACCTGCAACTTTAATAAGTTGGCTATACAACTGTCCAGTAGTGCTGAATGTGCAAGATATCCTCCCGGAAGCTGCTGTGCGTGTTGGGCTAATTAAGAATAAGTTGATGATTCAAGCTCTGGAAGCTTTAGAAAAATTTGCCTACCGAACTGCACATACCATTAGCGTGATTGCCGATGGTTTCGTAGATAATTTAATCCATAAAGGTGTACCTGCTAATAAAATTGCCTGCATTCCAAATTGGGTAAATCTAAATTTTATCCGTCCTTTACCAAAGGAGAATAACTCCTGGAGAGCTTCCCATCAACTTGATGATAAATTTGTAGTACTTTATTCAGGTAATATTGCTCTGACGCAAGGTTTAGAGACAGTAATAGAAGCAGCATCTCGGTTGCGTCATATTAATGATATTGTCTTTGCGATCGCAGGTGAATCTCAAGCTCTCGAAAGGTTACAAAAACATTGTCTTGCTTGTGGGGCAGATAACGTTTTGCTGCTACCATTGCAACCGCGAGAAAAACTACCGCAAATGTTAGCAGCTGCTGATGTTGGGTTGATTGTGCAAAAGAGCAATGTGATTTCCTTCAATATGCCTTCTAAAATACCACTGCTGTTAGCCAGTGGTCGCCCAATTGTCGGTTCAGTTCCCGCCACTGGTACTGCTGCCAAAGCTATCAAAGAAAGCGGCGGCGGCGTTATCGTTGAGCCTGAGTCAGCAGATGCTTTGGCCGCTGCGGTATTAGATTTATATAATCAGCCAGAACTAGCAGCAAAATTAGGGCGTGAAGGAAGAAAGTTTGCGGTAGAAAACTACTCCTTTGAGCAAGCGCTAGATCGGTATGAAGAGTTATTTTATGATGCGATCGCCAAAAGAGCAACAACTTTGGATATCTTGCCCAAATTGAGTTCTAAAGAATCACTTGTTGATATTTGAAAATTGGGGACAGTAAAAATGCCTTTGAAATCCTCTGCTTCAGATCGGTTGAAAAAAACTGACCAAAGGTTGATCGCCTTATTGAGCGATCGCATATCATTATTAGCAGCATCAGAACAACCTTCTCTAGATGAACAACTGGCTGATGTCGCTCCCCTGCTCGCCCAAGCTGGTATTCCTGAGTCTGTTTGGGCAAGTTTGCTAAATAGTTGTCATGCCAGTTTGATTCCTAAATATGCAACAAATCATGTCACTCCCCGACAAATTACCATCATCGGTGGACGCGGCAGGATGGGAAAATTATTTAAAGAGCAACTTTCGCTAGTAGGTAATAATGTTAGCGTCCTCGAATCCGAGGATTGGGAATACGCAGAGCAACTATTAAGTCAGACAGAATTAGTTTTAGTCAGCGTTCCTATTGAACATACAGTTGATGTTATCAAGCGTGCAGCTAAATACCTCGCCCCAACTACCGCTTTGTGTGACATTACGAGTATTAAAACACAGCCAACTCAAGCAATGCTCGAACACCATTCCGGGCCAGTCATGGGTTTACACCCAATGTTTGGGCCAAATATCAAATCGTTTTTTGGACAAAAAGTAGTAGTGTGTCCAGGTAGAAACGATGATTCATTTCAATGGTTTTTAGACTTTATTAAAAGCCAAGGTGGAGAGTTAATTGTTTGTACGCCTGAAGAACACGATCGCATGATGACGATTGTCCAAGCAACGCAACATTTCTGTAGATTTAGTCTTGGCATTTTCTTAGCACAAGTAAAAGTGGACATAGAGCAGAGTTTAACAATGTCAACTCCTAACTACCGTCAAGAAATTGACATTGTTAAACGTTTGTTTTCCCAAAACCCTCACTTATGTGTGGATATTATGCTCGCTACAGAAGAAAGGTGTGATACAATTAGCTTTTTAGCTGATACTTACAGCCGTTTGGCGAAACTAGTAGCAAAGAAAGACAAAGACGCATTAATTCAAGAATTTGAAAAGGCTCAAAGTTTTTTTGAAGATAAAATCAACACTTTTATCCAGCCTTTAAATACAATGGCTATCCAAAGAGATTTTCAACCAAAAATTCACACAAATATTAGCATTTAAATCCACAAAAATATGCTGATAGACATATTTCACGATACTGTTTGTCCTTGGTGCAGAATTGGGAAAAAACATCTGTTTGATGCACTAGCACAACAGCAAGAACAAAAAGTACATATTCGCTGGCATCCTTTTCTTTTAGATAATACTGTTCCTGCCGAGGGATACGAATTTCGCAGCTTTATGCAAAATAGAAAAGGTATGAAAGCGGCAGAAATACAACAGATATTTGATAGTACGCAACGCGCAGGTGAGGCGGCTGGAGTTAAGCTAAATTTTGATAAAATCCGTTTGGCTGTCAATACTAAGCTTTCTCATCAACTGATTGCACTTGCACCCGCAAACGTAAAAAACAATGTCGTCGAAGCTATTTATCAAGCTTACTTTGAAGACGGTTTGAACATTGGAGATATTGACGTTATTGTTGCCATCGGTACAGCGTATCAGATGAATGCTAGCGAATTAAAGTTGCAATTAAACAATCGCGCGGTGAGTGATGCAGTTATTGCTGAATCAACATTTGCTCGGTTAAATGGCATCAACAGCGTGCCGTTCTTCGTAATCAATGACAAAGTTAAGGTAAATGGTTCTCACTCCGTAGAGGTATTCCTGGAAACTTTGAATCGTGCTGCACTTTTAGATATACCTGCAAAAATATGATAGTTGACATCAAGCAAAAAAGTAGATTAATTCATCAAAGTGTTTCGGTTACTTTTAATTACGAAGTTTACTTTACCCACAATTTATTTGAGTTAAAAAATCCTACCTTAGCCCAAGTGATTGGTGCGGATGAGGAGACAAAGCCAAAGAAATTAGTTGCAGTAATAGACGCAGGAATATTAAAGTATCAACCTGAATTGGTGAAGCAATTAGTCGCGTATACCAAGTTTTATGCAGAGGTACTAGCGATCGCAGCCGAACCGATGATAATTTCGGGAGGAGAAGCAGCCAAAAACGATCCCACTTTATTAGAGCAAATCCAGCAACAGATTGAAGCCGCCGGATTATGTCGCCACTCTTATGTGTTAGCGATCGGCGGCGGGGCGGTGTTGGATTTGGTAGGATATGCAGCCGCAACTGCTCACCGGGGAATTCGGCTAATTCGGGTGCCGACAACGGTGTTAGCGCAAAATGATTCTGGGGTTGGTGTCAAAAACGGCATCAATGCTTTTGGAAAAAAGAATTTTCTTGGCACATTTGCGCCACCTTATGCAGTTATCAATGATTCTGCCTTTTTGACAACCCTAGACGATCGCGATTGGCGTTCTGGGATTGCAGAAGCAGTCAAAGTGGCACTGATTAAGGATGCTAGCTTTTTTGATTTTATCCACTCTCACACGGCAGCTTTGAGGCGGCGAGATATGGATACTATGCAACAGGTTATCTATCGTTGCGCTCAATTGCATTTAGAACATATTGCCAATGGCGGCGATCCTTTTGAAATGGGTTCGTCTCGTCCCCTGGATTTTGGACATTGGGCGGCTCATAAACTGGAGCATTTGACAAATTATCGCTTGCGTCATGGCGAAGCTGTTGCGATCGGTATTGCTCTGGATAGCACTTATTCTTATTTGGCAGGATTGCTGGATTGTTCGGAGTGGGAACGGATATTAAATAGTTTATCGGCGTTGGGTTTCACGTTGTATGTGCCAGAACTAGCTGAGAAGTTATCACAATTGGAAGATCCTGATTGTTTGTTTCGGGGTTTGACTGAATTCCGCGAACATTTGGGGGGAGAGTTGACTTTGACGCTGTTGAAAGGGATTGGAAAAAGAATTGAGGTTCATGAGGTGAATTTGTTGTTGTATCGGCAAGCAATATCTCTGTTGGGGGAAGTGAGGGGGGAATTTTAAACGCAGAGGGACGCTGAGGGAAGCGCAGAGGAACGCAGAGGTTTTATGAGGCGATTTACTACTTTTGGGGGAAGCGGATTTTTTTAATAGGGTTGTTGGTAAATGTACTAGAAAAGCAGTATAAAAAGCGAATAAATTGACACCCAATCGAAAAATTATTCAATGTCTTATCTGCTTGATATCTAGTATTGTTAAATAAGAAGCAAAAAGTTTTTGATTACATCTTTTAAAAAGAATATGTTGGCTTGGATGGATAAAAGATTATCTAAGTCTGTTCTAGGTTTGAAAATAACTACTAATAATGATTAATGGTTGCTGCTTAATGATTGACTAACAAATATTCTAGAGAAATTACTCATGGTTTTTGATTCACGTTCCTACAATACTCTCGGCGGTGTAAGTGTTTCTCGCTCCATCACTGAAGTTAAGATGGACACTGCCCTTGATGATATTCTGTTCCATTTAAATTCTCAGCGTGGAGGATTGCTAAGGAGTAGCTACGAATATCCAGGCAGATACAAAAGATGGGCGATCGGATTTGTCAATCCACCGTTAGAGTTGACTACCCAAGGAAACTCTTTCACTTTGATAGCGTTGAATGAACGCGGTCAAGTACTTTTACCATTTCTTGTAGAGAAACTATCCCAGTCAGAACAACTTGAGAACATCACCCAAGAAAATAACAATATTGTCGGCTTTATTAAAGCTACAAAAAAATTATTTACTGAAGAGGAACGTAGTAAACAGCCTTCATCATTTACCGTTGTCCGCGAAATTCTATATACTTTCTCTAGTCAAGAAGACGAGCATTTAGGCTTGTATGGTGCGTTTGGTTATGACTTAGTTTTTCAGTTTGAACCAATTACTCAACATCTAGAACGTCCTACAGATCAGCGCGATTTGGTGCTTTATTTGCCAGATGAATTGATTGTTGTTGACTATTATCAGCAACGTGCATTTCGTTTCCAATATGATTTTAAAACAGCGCATGGCAATACCAAGAATCTTCCGAGAACTGGTGAGTCTGTAGATTATCGCGGCAAACATCTTTTACCAAATCAAACTGCTGACCATCAAGTAGGCGAATATGCGAAAAAAGTTGAGGTTGCACTTGATTATTTCCGCAGAGGCGATTTATTTGAAGTTGTTCCTAGTCAAAACTTTTTTGAAGGCTATGAAGACGAACCCAGCAAGCTATTTAATACCTTAAAGGAAATAAATCCCAGTCCTTATGGATTTATTTTTAATTTAGGTGGCGAATATTTGATTGGTGCATCTCCAGAAATGTTTGTGCGGGTTGAAGGTAGGCGGGTAGAAACTTGTCCAATTAGTGGCACTATTAGCCGGGGACAAGATGCTCTTGACGATGCGGTGCAAATTCGCCAGTTACTCAACTCTCATAAAGATGAAGCTGAGTTGACCATGTGTACTGATGTCGATCGCAATGACAAATCTCGAATCTGCGAACCTGGTTCAGTACAAGTTATCGGTCGTCGCCAGATTGAATTATACAGCCACCTGATACATACAGTAGATCATGTTGAGGGTACTTTGCGATCGCAATTCGATGCTTTAGATGCCTTTCTTTCGCATACATGGGCAGTTACAGTCACCGGCGCACCCAAAAGGGCAGCAATAGATTTTATTGAACGGCACGAAAAGAGCGCCCGACGTTGGTATGGTGGAGCAGTCGGCTATTTAAATTTCAACGGGAATTTAAATACTGGCTTAATTCTACGGACAATTCGATTAAAAGATTGCATCGCTGAAGTGCGAGTCGGTGCTACTGTCCTTTATGACTCCATACCTCAAGCAGAAGAACAAGAAACAATTACCAAAGCTGCTGCTTTATTTGAAACGATTCGCCGTGTAAAGCAAACGAGTCAGAAAATTGATAAGTCTGGTTCTCTAAAATTAAGTAAACAGATTCCAGGTGTAAAATCTAGCAAACGCATCTTATTAATAGACTACGAAGACTCATTTGTTCATACCCTAGCCAATTACATTCGCCAAACTGGTGCAAGCGTCACCACACTGCGTCATGGTTTCTCGGAATCGTTATTCGATACAGAACGCCCTGACTTAGTTGTATTATCTCCTGGCCCTGGTAGACCAAGTGATTTTGGAGTTTCCGAGACTGTCGGTGCGCTTCTGCATCGCCAAATTCCGATTTTCGGAGTTTGTCTGGGACTGCAAGGCATCGTTGAAGCTTTTGATGGCGAATTGGGAGTTCTTAACTATCCTCAACATGGGAAATCCTCACGAATTTTCGTCACCGATTCCAATTCTGTCACCTTCAACAACTTACCGGAATCCTTTGCAGTGGGTAGATATCACTCATTATTTGCCCTACCGCAACGTTTGCCAAAAGAACTCAAAGTAACAGCGATTTCTGATGACGATGTAATTATGGGCATTGAACATCAAACACTTCCCATCGCCGCCGTTCAGTTTCATCCAGAATCAATCATGACTCTAGGTGGAGAAGTCGGTCTGAAAATAATTAAAAATGTGGTGCGTGCATATACGCAATCATTAGTTAGGAGTTAGGAGTTAGGAGTTAGGAGTTGAGAGTTGAGAATATGGAATTTGGAATTTGGAAACTGAAATTCTTAACTCAAAAACTCATAGATAACTCATAATTAACAACTAATAACTCTTAACTCCTAACTCCTAACCTCCCCACTCCCCCAAGCAGTTTATGACTAACCAAGTTGCTCCTTCCCGCCATATTCTTGAAGAAATTGTGTCGCATAAAAGGCAAGAAGTTGCACAAATGCAGCAAGAACTGCCTTTAACCTCTTTGCGACAACAGTTAAATACAGCCCCGACTGTGCGAAATTTCTTGACTGCTTTGCAAGATAATCCCAATCAACCTAGTTTAATTGCTGAAGTAAAAAAGGCATCACCTAGCCGTGGGGTTATCCGCGCGGATTTTGACCCTGTTGCTGTTGCTCAAGCTTATGAACGAGGTGGTGCAGCTTGTTTATCAGTCCTAACTGACGAAAAGTTCTTTCAGGGTGGTTTTGATAATCTGCGAAAGGTGCGTCAACAAGTTGCATTACCTTTACTGTGCAAGGAGTTCATCATTAACTCCTATCAAATTTATTTAGCACGGACAGTAGGTGCAGATGCAGTATTGTTAATTGCAGCTATTTTATCAGATCGAGAACTCCAAGACTTTTTGCGAGTAATTCACGATTTGGGCATGACTGCGCTAGTAGAAGTCCATACCTTAGCTGAACTAGATCGAGTACTAAAGCTTGATAACCTAAGTTTAGTAGGAATCAACAATCGCAATTTAGAAGACTTTACCCTTGATTTAGGAACCACACAGCAACTTTTAGCAGAGCGTCAACAACAATTACAAAGCTTAGATATCACCGTCGTCAGCGAGTCTGGACTGTATACACCTGCTGATTTATCTCTTGTCGCTGAGGCTGGCGCGCGTGCAGTTTTGATTGGCGAGTCTTTAGTTAAACAAAGCGATGTAGAACAAGCTGTGCGTGAGATTTTACTAATTCGTAATTCGTAATACTTCGGCTACGCTCAGTACAAGTTCGTAATTCGTAATTGGTAAATCTAAAAAAATGAAGCTCTGATATTCATTCACGAGTATAAAAGACTCGTTAACGGAGATAAAAGCCTCATTCACGAGTATAAAAGACTCGTTAACGGAGATAAAAGACTCGTTAACGAGTATCAAAGCCTCATTCACGAGTATCAAAGCCTCGTTAACGGAGATAAAAGCCTCATTCACGAGTATCAAAGACTCGTTAACGGAGCAAAAAGCCTCATTCACGAGTATCAAAGCCTCGTTAACGGAGCAAAAAGCCTCATTCACGAGTATCAAAGACTCGTTAACAAAAAATTTAGCATGGGCATCGCTAATTGCTAAGTGTAAATTATTCTAAAACTATTAAACAATCATTAACTATTTTTCAGCATGACCTCTATCTCCGATTCCTTTCAAGCTTTACGCGATCGCCAACAGTGTGCTTTAATTCCTTTTATCACAGCAGGCGATCCTAACTTAGAAACTACTGCCGAAGCCTTACGCATCTTAGATCGCAACGGTGCTGACTTTATCGAGTTGGGCGTTCCCTACTCCGATCCTCTCGCAGATGGGCCTGTGATTCAAGCAGCAGCAACCCGCGCTTTACAAAAAGCCACGAAATTAGAGCAAGTGCTAGAGATGTTGCACATAGTCATTCCTAGCCTGAAAGCGCCGATAATTCTATTTATGTACTACAATCCCATTTTGCATCGGGGTATTAAGTTGTTTTTGGCGCAAATTGCTGTTGCTGGGGTGCAGGGATTGGTAGTACCAGACTTACCCTTAGAAGAAGCAGAAGAATTAATTCAAACTGCTGCCTCTTTTGGAATTGAGGTAATTTTACTCGTCGCTCCTACCAGTTCTCAAGATAGGATTGTTGCGATCGCTCGTCAATCTCAGGGTTTTATCTATCTAGTTAGTGTTACAGGCGTTACAGGTATCCGCGCTCAAATCCAAAACCGCGTAGAGCATTTAATTACCGAGTTGCAAAGCGTCACCAATAAACCCATCGGCGTTGGTTTTGGCATCTCCGCACCAGAACAAGCACATCAAGTCATGGAATGGGGTGCAGATGCAGTGATTGTTGGCAGCGCCTTTGTCAAACGTTTAGCTGAAGGTAGCCCAACAGAAGGATTGCAAGCCGTGGAAGAATTTTGTCGAGAACTTAAAGCAGCCATCACAAAAAGTCAGCGCAAAAATCCATCTCTTCAAGAGGTGGGATAAATTCATCCGCAGACCTGGGGAGTATACACAAGTCAAATTACCCCCCTTAATCCCCCCTTGTAAAGGGGGGAAACAGGAATCTAGTTCCCTCCCCTTTACAAGGGGAGGGTTAGGGTGGGGTAAAACCAGGTGAGTAAAGTATTTCAGACTTGTGTATACAACGTAGCACCCCTCTGCTCCTCTTATTCCATTAAGACAATGAAACTACTGCTGAAATCGGTCAAAATATTAATTTATAGCTTACTTATAGTTAGCAGCTGTGCCCTTACAGTCTTCGCCCACGATCGCCTTGACAAGGGACAATACAAATACCATTGGAATCATAATCTTCCAGGGCAATACGCTCACCTAGCTGTAAGAAAGAACGTAACTGACCTAACATCAGCAGAGAAAACAGCCTTCGTTAAGGCTCTCAAAACCTTAAAAACTGTCATACCCCCAGGTAGTAAGGTCAGTATTTACGACCAATTCGTTGCCATACATATAGGGGCAACACGCTTGATTCACAATCATAAAGGACATTCCGATGGTTCCGTCCAAGAACTTGCTCATGAAAATGCCGCATTTTTCCCTTGGCATCGAGAATATATCCGCAGATTTGAACAAGCGCTGCAAGCAGTAGACCCAACTGTTACTCTCCCATACTGGGATTGGACAGACGCCAAAGCACTTGATGTAATTTTTAATGATGACTTTCTTGGTTCTAACGGTCAAGGAGTAACCATCAAAATTCCCAATCAAGGAAACTTTACAGGCGGCGCTGTACCTGGGGCTTTTTCGGCAGCAAATGGCTGGGTTATGAATCCAGCATTAAATATTGACCCAGAAACCCAAACATCATTAGGTACATCACTTGTCCGCTTTCTCAGACTACCTCCTGCCAGTGATTATCCTGTGCCCAAAAAAGATGTTGAGCGTGCCCTCCGCCTGAATAACTATTCTCTATTTCGCCCTGCTTTGGAAGGATTCATCTCTGTAGATGAGCAGGGTAAAGTCACCCCCGGAGGATTTATACACAATTACATTCATGGCTTAGTCGGTGGGGTACAAATAGACGCAAGCACAACACCCATAAAGTTTAAGGGTCTAGGTACTATGGGCAATATCCCAAGTTCGCCTTATGACCCAGTATTTTGGTTGCATCATGCCAACGTAGACCGCCTCTGGGCTGAATGGCAAGACAACGGTCATCAAGGTAGCGATTTTTATCCTGCCAATGGTCAACCTTACGGGCATAACCTTAAAGACCTAATGTGGCCTTGGGACGGCGGTATGTCTACCCCCAAAGCTACAGCGTTAGGAGATTTACTCTCGCTATTACCAAATTTTAACTCTGACGATTTGGTGCGCCCTATAGACGTTTTGAATCACCAAAAACTGGGCTATACCTACCAAACCTGGGAATGGAAAACCCAAAGATGATTCAAAGTTAGAACCAGAGTAAAAAATACTTGAACATGAAAGGATTTTAACCAATGGTAAACATACTAAACATCAATACTGCAACTGTACAACCAGATTCTTTGGGCAGGTTTGGAAAATTCGGCGGTAAATATGTCCCGGAAACTTTAATGCCTGCATTAAGTGAATTGGAAGCGGCGTATCACCAATATTGCAATGAGCCGAGTTTTCAAGCAGAATTGCAAAACTTAATGCGTGATTATGTAGGACGACCCAGCCCATTATATTTTGCTGAACGCCTGACAGCTCATTACGCTAGACCAGATGGCACGGGAGTGCAAATTTATTTAAAGCGCGAAGATTTAAATCATACAGGCGCTCACAAAATTAATAATGCTTTGGCTCAGGTGTTACTCGCTAAACGCATGGGTAAGCAACGGGTGATTGCAGAGACAGGTGCAGGACAACATGGCGTAGCAACTGCAACTGTGTGTGCGCGATTTGGTTTGAAATGTGTGATTTACATGGGCGTCCAGGATATGGAACGCCAAGCCCTGAATGTGTTTCGCATGAAATTAATGGGTGCAGAAGTTCGTCCAGTGGAAGCAGGTACAGGAACTCTCAAGGATGCAACTTCGGAAGCAATTCGAGATTGGGTGACGAATGTAGAAACAACCCATTACATCCTCGGTTCCGTTGCTGGGCCTCATCCCTACCCGATGATTGTGCGTGACTTCCACGCGGTAATTGGTGTAGAAACTCGCGCTCAATGCCAAGAAAAATGGGGAGGATTACCAGATATTTTACTGGCTTGCGTGGGTGGAGGTTCCAACGCGATCGGCTTATTTAATGAGTTTATGCATGAACCTTCGGTGCGCCTAATTGGAGTCGAAGCTGCGGGTGAAGGTGTAAATACAGAAAAACACGCTGCAACCTTGACAAAAGGTAAAATAGGTGTATTGCACGGTGCCATGAGCTATTTACTGCAAGATGATGATGGTCAAGTCATCGAAGCTCATTCAATTAGTGCCGGATTAGATTATCCAGGTGTTGGGCCAGAGCATAGTTATTTAAAGGATCTTGGCCGCGCCGAATATTACAGCGTTACCGATAAACAGGCGTTAGATGCATTCCAAAGACTTTCCCAACTAGAAGGGATTATCCCAGCTTTGGAAACAGCTCATGCGATCGCTTATCTAGAAACCCTTTGTCCACAGTTAACAGGCAATCTCCGCATCGTCATCAATTGTTCCGGCAGAGGTGACAAAGATGTGCAAACTGTCGCCAAAGTCCTAATTCCTTAATTTTTTCTTGTCGTCATTTGTCATTTGTTATTTGTCATTTGTCATTTGTCCTTTGTCCTTCGTAAATGAACAATGACCAATACAACTCTTAGAGAGGCTGCGCCAACAGCTTCTCTACCAGGCGCTGTTTGCGTTCTCTCAGTACAAATGACCAATGACCAATGCTCAATGCCCAATGCCCAATGCCCAATGCCCAATGCCCCATGCCCCATGCCCAATGACAAATGACAAATGACAAATGACAAATGACCAATATGATCGCCATAACTCAAACTCAACCTGAAAACATCTCCATCCCTTCTGAGTTCTACAACTGGCCAGCTTTATTGCAACAGTTGCTAAATCGGCAATCCTTGACGGTTTCCCAAGCTGCGGATTTGATGCAAGGTTGGCTCACAGATGCCATTCCCGATGTTCTATCAGGAGCGATTTTAGCCGCAATTCAAGCTAAAGGCGTCTCTGCCGAAGAATTAGTTGGCATGGCCACCGTCTTACAATCCCAAAGGCTAGGGACTGGGCAAGAGTTTTCCCAATCCCCAATACCCAGTACCCAATCCCCAGTCCCCTTAATTGACACCTGTGGAACTGGTGGAGATGGTGCTTCAACCTTTAATATTTCCACTGCTGTTGCCTTTGTGGCCGCTGCTGCTGGGGTAAAGGTTGCCAAACATGGCAATCGTTCGGCATCCAGCAAGACTGGTTCGGCGGATGTGCTGGAAGCTTTGGGTATAAATCTTAACGCCACTCCTGAAAAAGTACAAGCGGCAGTTGGCGAAGTTGGAATCACCTTTTTGTTTGCTCCAGGTTGGCATCCTGCACTAAAGGCGATCGCTACTTTGCGAAAAACTTTGAAGGTGCGGACTGTTTTTAATTTACTCGGCCCGCTAGTAAATCCCATGCGGCCGACAGGGCAAATTATTGGTGTCAACGACCCGCTTTTACTAGAAGAGATTGCTCAAGCCTTATCCCAACTGGGATGTCAGCAAGCGATCGCCCTCCACGGACGGGAACGTTTAGATGAAGCTGGTTTGGCAGATGTCACTGACTTGGCTGTACTCCAAGATAAAAAAGTCTGCTCTCTAACGCTCAATCCTCAAGAACTGGGTTTGGGTTTTGCACCGACTGCGGCGTTGTGCGGTGGAGATGTCCAAGAAAATGCCCAAATATTGAAGGCAGTTTTGCAAGGTAAAGGTACGCAAGCGCAACAAGATGTAGTCGCTTTAAATACAGCCTTAGCCCTGCAAGTTGGTGAAGCTATTGATGGGGAAACTGATGTTTTAGCAGGTTGTGTTAAAGGTATTGCCCTTGCCAAGGAAATTCTCCAAAGCGGTGCAGCTTGGACAAAACTAGAACAACTTGCAGAATTTTTACACGATTCACCAAGGTAGGGGCACAGCATTGCTCATGCGTGTCAACTTAAGCCAAAAATAGCGTACTGATTAGGCGTTGTTCACCCGCCAGGGAATATAATTCCCTGACTAATTGCTCAAGTCTACTGAAGTAGACTGAAAATTTTCGCGCTCTTTAGTCCTCTTCAGAGGAGTTTAACTATGAGACAGGGATTTACAATCCCTGGCGGACGTGAGGTTTCGCGTGAAGTTGACACCAATGAGCATTGCTATGCCCCTACGAACGCATTGTATTACACCCAAAAACTATACAGAAGGAAAAACAGATGATTATCATACTTAAGAACGGTACACCTGTTGAGGAAATTACTCGCATTAGCCAAGAACTGAGAGACACTTGGGGAGTGACGGTAGAAAAAAGTGTTGGCACTCATAAAGTTGTGCTGGGGCTAATTGGTGATACCACTAGCATTGATAAATTACAGGTTCAGGAATTTAGCCCTTGGATTGAGCAAGTATTACGAGTGCAACAACCTTTCAAGCGGGTAAGTCGAGAATTCCGTCATGGAGAAGCTAGCGAGGTTGTTGTTCCTACACCTAACGGTCGTGTCTATTTCGGCGAACATCATCCGATTGTAGTGGTAGCCGGGCCTTGTTCTGTTGAAAATGAAGCGATGATTGTCGAAACGGCAAAGCGGGTGAAGGCAGCTGGAGCGCACTTTCTACGTGGCGGAGCTTACAAACCCCGTACTTCACCCTATGCTTTTCAAGGTTATGGTGAAAGCGCTTTAGATTTGTTAGCAGCAGCGCGGGAAGCTACTGGTTTGGGTATCGTCACAGAACTGATGGATGCTGCCGATTTATCAGCAGTGGCGAAAACAGCTGACATCATCCAAATTGGGGCGCGAAATATGCACAACTTCTCGCTGCTGAAAAAGGTAGGCGCTCAAGATAAACCAGTGCTGCTGAAGCGGGGAATGTCTGCCACAATTGACGAGTGGCTGATGGCGGCAGAATATATTTTGGCATCTGGAAATCCCAATGTAATTCTTTGTGAGCGGGGAATTAGAACCTTTGATGGTAAATATGCCCGCAATACTTTAGATTTATCAGTGCTTCCGGTGTTGCGATCGCTTACCCATTTACCAATTATGATCGATCCGAGTCATGGTACTGGTAGGTCTGAATATGTACCATCGATGGCAATGGCTGCGATCGCCGCTGGTACAGATGCTTTAATGATAGAAGTTCACCCCAATCCCGCAAAAGCTTTATCTGACGGGCCTCAATCTCTCACCCCTGAGAAATTTGACCGCTTGGTTCAAGAAATGTCAGTCTTGGGCAAACTAGTCGATCGCTGGCCTACACCTGCATTCGATCGCATTGGTGGGCGTTAAATTCAGAATTCAGGAGCGGAGCAAAGATGCTTTGCCTTTGGTCAGAATCAGGAGTCAGAATGAATTCTGACTCCTGAATTCTGTTTAGATAAAACTTATATTCATAAATTTGGCTGATTTGGGAAATATTTTATATAAGTTTATTTTTTATTAACTAACCTAAATTAAATAAAGCATTACCCAAACTTAATCACAATCAAATATTTTTTCTTCAGCATTATCTGAAGTAACCAAATCATCCCCATGACGCTTTCAAGACGTAAATTTTTTGCAGTAGCAGGTACTACTGCCGTCGGCACTTTGATGGTGTCTCCTTTGGAAGGTCTTCTTGCCAGAAAAGCTTTTGGTAAAAAACTTGGTAAAGGATATGGCCCACTTTTACCAGATCCCAATAGTTTGTTAGATTTACCAAGCGGATTTGAGTATCAAGTCATCTCTCGCACTGGAACCCTGATGAGCGATGGCAATCTAGAGCCTAGCAATCATGATGGTATGGCAGCCTTCCCTGGGCCCAAAAACACAACCATTCTGGTTCGCAATCACGAACTTAGCATCAATTCCGATACGCGAGTACAAGTACCAAATCCCTACGATCCCATTTGCAGAGGTGGCACTACGACTCTGGTTGTTGGACGCGATCGCCACCTGATCGAACAGTTCAGCTCTCTCGGCGGAACCATTCGTAACTGTGCTGGTGGTTTAACTCCTTGGGGTTCATGGATTAGCTGTGAAGAAGATACAACTATACCAAGTGCAACTAATGGAGTCACAAAGTTACACGGTTACAACTTTGAGGTTCCAGCTAGCGCCACCTCTCCTGTAGCTCCAGTGCCTCTAGTTGCGATGGGACGGTTTAATCATGAGGCTATAGCTGTAGATCCCAAAACTGGATATGTCTATCAAACTGAAGATAGAGGAGATAGCCTCTTCTACCGTTTTATCCCAAAAGTTCCTGGTCGGTTAAAACAAGGAGGTATTCTTCAAGCTCTGAGGATTATAGGTAGACCAGGAGTCAACACCAAGACCGGTTTCGTAGTAGGGCAGAAGTTAGCTGTAGATTGGGTGAATATTCCTGACCCCAACCCAACAACTACAGATAATGTCAGAGTGCAAGGTCGCAACTTAGGTGCAGCCCAGTTTAGCCGTGGGGAAGGCATCTATTATGAAAACAACAAGGATAAGAAAGGCAAAAATGGCAAAAGAGAATTTTACTTCACTGCTACAGATGGTGGCCCTGTAGGCGGTGGCCAGGTCTGGCGCTATATTCCGGGTGAAGAGACAATTGAATTGTTTGTCGAGTCTCAATCTAAAGATGAACTCGATATGCCCGATAACATAGTCGTAGCACCTTGTGGCGATCTTATCCTTTGTGAGGACGGAGACGGTGACAATTTCTTGATTGGTATTACTCCCAGTGGTGAAATCTACAAATTTGCACGTAATGCCCTCCAAACAGGTGAGTTTGCTGGAGCCTGCTTTTCACCTGATGGTCGTACTTTGTTTGTTAACATTCAAAGCCCTGGTATTACTTTAGCTATCTGGGGGCCTTGGAATAGTAATAGAGGCTAATATAAATGGTACTAAGAAAAGCCCAAAGGTTTGTGTAGCCTTATTGCCTTGTTCCCAGCCTCCAGGCTGGGAATGTATTTAAAGTGGGCTTCTGCCTCTTGTCAAGCTACTGGAGGCAGAAGCCCACTCAGAATGGGTTAAAAGCCTTTAGGCTCTTAACCAGCCAGAGCAAAATTATTTACTCTAAAAAATCCATTGTTCGGGTCTTATTGAAAAGAATCTAAAATCTAGAACTACCTCTTTTTTTGAAGTTCGTGCATACTTCTAACAACCTTTGTGACTAAATTTCTGGGTGTAAATCTGACGCTTTCAGTTAATATTTTATTTCTCATCCCAGGAACAACAACAGTTTTGTTTTTCATTAAGCCCCGATAACCAATCCTAGCGACAGTTTCCGTATCCATCATTCTGTTAACACTAGCAATCTTTGAATCTTCCATTGCAGCATTTTGTTGGAATTCTGATGCTGTTGGCCCTGGACAAAGAACAGTCACGCTGACACCTGTACCCTCTAATTCATTAGCGATCGCTTCTGAAAATGATAATACATAAGCTTTAGTAGCAAAATAAACTGCCATTAAAGGCCCCGGT
This sequence comes from Nostoc sp. DedSLP04, assembly GCF_034530775.1. Classification (NCBI taxonomy): domain Bacteria; kingdom Bacillati; phylum Cyanobacteriota; class Cyanophyceae; order Nostocales; family Nostocaceae; genus Nostoc; species Nostoc sp. DedSLP04. The sequence continues at coordinate 83,784 of NZ_JAVRCL010000021.1, forward strand.
TGAAAAGCCGCGGCTGAGGCCACATTTAATATTTTTCCATAGTTTTGCTCGACCATATCTTTGAGGAACAACTTCGTTAAATGAGTCAGGCTGACCATATTTACCTGAAGCATTTTCAATTCAGTGCTGAGGTCTGTTTCGCTAAATGCTCCATAAGTACCAAAACCAGCATTATTAACTAGCACATCAATCTTGATGGATGCTTGCTGTAATTCTGTAAAAATTTCTTCTGGGGATGTGGGGATAGATAAATCCTTAACAAAAATTTTGACGGCAATACCACATTTTTGCGGCAATTCATCTATAACTTCAGTAAGTTTTTGTTCATTTTTATCTACTAACACAAGATTATAATTATGACGAGCAAAAATCTGGGTTAATTGATAGCCTATGCCACAAGCCGCTCCTGTAATTAGAGCAGTTCTTTTTTGCCGACTTTCAGATTTTTTATTCATGTGACAAAAATGATTAACTGGAATTAATTAACTTTTATAAATTTAGCTACAGCAATATATAATGTCTGCTGTAGCTATTTTTATGCAGACAATAAATGATGCTATCCACCTGAAATGAGTATGCTTCAACCCAGGATATTAGATGCAAATATAAAAATCTGTATCTATATAAACAAGAGCAAGAATGTTTAATATTGTTATCAATGTCACAGCATAATTCCGTTACTATAACTGACGTGCAAGCAGCACAAAAGCGAATTTTGGGGATTGCCCACCGCACGCCTGTACTAACATCTAGAATCGTTAACGATCGCACCAATAGCCAAGTATTCTTTAAGTGCGAAAACTTTCAACGCACAGGGGCATTTAAATTTAGAGGGGCGTACAATGCCCTAGCCCAACTATCGGTAGTACAAAAACAAACAGGCGTTATCACCTATTCATCAGGAAATCATGCCCAAGCGATCGCTTTAGCTGGACAATTACTAAATATTCCCACCACTATTGTCATGCCTGATGATGCACCTGTTGTCAAACAAACTGCTACTCGTGGCTATGGTGCAGAGATAATTTTGTACAATCGCCAAGAAACAAACCGGGAAGAATTAGCTCAAAATTTAGCAGATGAGCGCTCTTTGACACTCATTCCCCCTTACGATCATCCCCATGTCGTTGCTGGACAAGGGACAACCGCTTTAGAACTAATCCAGGAAGTTGGTGAATTGGACTTACTATTAGTTTGTTGTGGCGGTGGTGGATTACTTTCAGGATGTGCGATCGCAGCCAAATCACTTTTACCCAATTGTAAAGTAATCGGCGTAGAACCAGCCCTTGCCGATGATGCTACCCGCTCCTTTCACACCAAAACTCTGCAAACAGTCAAAAATCCTAATACCATCGCCGATGGTGCGCGGACTCCTAGCCTTGGGAAAATTACTTTCCCCTTAGTGCTGCATTACGTCGATGATATGGTGACGGTATCTGAAGAGGCGATTCTTCGTACCATGTTTTTCTTGTGGGAACGTCTGAAAATTGTCGTTGAACCTACTGGAGTATTAGCTGCTGCTGCTTTACTCGAAGGTGTGGTGACAGCACCAGAGGCGAGAGTTGGTGTCATCATTAGCGGTGGAAATGTAGATTTAGCGCAAGTTGGTAAATTGTTTTCTGTGGGATTGAATTGAAAAGTTAAATTCCCAGCAAAGTTTCTACACAAATTGGGCATTTATTCAGTTAAACTTTTACTTTGCCATTGCTATTCACACCAACAATCATTGACGGTGGCTCATTACTAACAATTGGCGATTCACCTCGCAATCGCTTCCGGCGTTGGTTTTTAGGAACTCCTCCCGCCATACCATACTCTACACTGCTTTTGCCATATTTAGCCCCGATGCCCATGAGTATGTGTTCTGTCATGTCTGCCAACTGCTGCTCTGTTTCTAACATTTCACGGTATATCTTATCTAGGTTAGAAAGCGCAGTGTTGTAAATATTTTCTTTATTTCGCATTGTCTCAATTAGGCTTGAGTACGCAAATAAAGTGAGTCCATTACTCACGTCTAAGTTTGGATCGATTGAACTGATACTAGCTGCACGACGTGCTGCTTTTTCTAGCACTTGGGAAGTTCTTTTTAGTCTAGCCATAAAATCTACCTTTTAATGCAGTTATTTATTTGGTTATCAGTTCTCGAATTCACTGATTTAAGCTTCTTTACTTTAAAAAACTTCCGTATCGATCAGCCTGAGAAAATTCCTGCAAATCTCTATTAACTTTTATTACACTGTAAATTGCTAATAAATCAGTAAATTACGCAAAAAAGTACTCAAACCCCAGTTTGAGAACTCAATATTAGCTTTTGAGTACTAAATATACTTAATTGAGTACTCAAACCCCAGTTTAAGAACTAAATATTAGCTTTTGAGTACTAAATATACTCAATTGAGTACTCAAACCCCAGTTTGAGAACTAAATATTAACTTTTGCGTACTAAATATACTCAATTGAGTACTCAAACCCCAGTTTGAGAACGCAAATCGCCTTATGAGAAGTTTTTAATTTATTACCCCTCGCGGGGAGTGATGTCTGGCGACAAGAAGCGTAGCTCTCTACGCAAGCCAAATAAATAGCTTAGTGGCGTGAGGATGAACAGTAAACCTAAGAATACTGACCTGCCCAAATCAACCTGTCCCGTTCTTCTAACCGCTCTGATTGATTAAATTGGAGAATTGCAACAGTTACGCGCCCAACTGCTGTCAATGGTGCAATCTCTGCTCCATTCAGCTGAAAATGATCGCTCCATTTTTGAGTCCTTGGATTGAAAAAGGGTGTTAGTTTCCCCGTTTCAGGATCGATTGACCCCAAATCAGTACCCTTTGCACGATTACAATATGGACAGGCAAGAGCTAGATTTTCTGCTTCAGTAGTGCCACGATGTTTTTCGGCAATAATATGTTCCATCTCAAAGCTAAATAGTGCCCCACTCTGAGGAAATAAGCAGTACTCACACCTTTGGTTCGCTCTTTCAATTACGAGTTTCCGTAATTGGGCTGATACATAAGTCATGGGTTTTGGCGCAATTGCTCGAAGGTATGAGCTTTTGCCATACGGACAAGATGTTCAATGGTCAGATAGCGTTCTAGTTCAGCTTCACCTTTAGCTGAAAGTGTTCCTGCTTTACTTTGTGCTAGCAAATCACTGACACGGGCTTGGAATTCTGGTGAGGGTCGGATTGCTAGAATTTGTTCTGGTGTAGGCTGACTGGCTAACAAGCCAATAATCTGTTTCTCATCGAGAAAATTGCCAGACTGTTCGCTCAATAACTCTTTTAGACCGCGTTCTACTATCTCTTGTAAGCGGTCTTGGAACGGCTGTAATTGCTGTCCTAGCTCCTCAGATACCTCGACAGTGATTTGCATCATCTAGCTCTGTTATTTTTTAAATCTATCTATTAGCTATAAGTCTAGCTATAAATTTATCTATTAGTTTGATTTTACAAGTATCTGGTATAACTAGTTACTGCGATCGCAGTTTTGATAATGGGATTGATGTGGGCGATCGCATTCTTACCAACTGTTTCAAATAAGCGATGTCTACGACGGGCTACACCTACGCATTCTTAGCAAATGTGTCAAATTGGAAAAAGATTCAACTAAATGGATTCAACGTGGATATACCACAATCCTCAAAATCCTTAATATTTCTAGTAATAAGTGTCAAAGAATGTATTTTAGCTGTTGCCGCAATAAATATATCAGCTTGCGAGCGCGGTTTACCTTGAGTTCTTAAAAAACCTCTCAATTCACCCGAACACTTGGCAATTTCTAAGGTGATGGGGAGAATTTGACAGTGAGTGAAGAGAAAGTTTTCAAACCAGTTTTGGATTCTAGCATTAGGCTTGGCTGTTAAACCATGAACCTATCCCACTAATAATATTTTATTAATCCAGATGTGGATTGTAGCAAGGTTAATGAATGCGTCAAAGTAAACTTTTTGACGTTCCCATCTAACGACAAGACGGCGGTATTTGCGCTGATACCAAGCAAAACAACGCTCCTGCTGAAATCTTGGCACAGAAATTTTGATAGGTCTCCCTTTGTTTTTCTTTGTTTTCCAGACTCGTTTTGGTATTTGGGGTCGAATACCGCGTTTACGGAGGGAAGCACGCTGTTGTTTTGAGTCGTAACCTTTATCAGCAGCTAGAACTTTGAGGCGTTTGCGTGGTCTGCCTCGTTTCAATGTTTTGAGCTTGACTTTATCAAGTAGAGGTAACACTTGTTCTCTCTCGTTACCGTTGGCTGGGGTCGTAGAGTTAGCAAGAGGCATTCCATTCCCCTCTGTAAGCGTGTGTATTAAAATACCTTTTCCTTTGCCACCATAGGCAACTTCTTCACCCCCGCCCTTCCCAGGGGGAAAAAGACCCGTCAACCGCGCCAAAATCCCAATTTATCAGTCCTTTCTCATTAGCGATCGCAAGAATGCGCCCTTGTAAATATTCAAATGTTCCATCTGAGCGCCATCGCTTTAACCATCGGTGAGATGAGCTTTTCGATGCCCACATATCTCCTCTTGGTAGGTCACACCATCGACATCCAGTTATCAGAATGTACAACATACTATTTAATACATGACGATACGGCGCATGAGGCATTCCTTTGCCACGTTTTTTTGGTTCCTCGGGAAATATATCTTCAAACAACTTCCATTCCAGGTCACTCAATCCTTCAAAACGCCCAGCCATACACAGATACACTCTTGTTATACAAAAAGTAGATTACCATATCTCGGTATTAGTGGGATAGGTTCGATGGGATTGATGTAGGCGATCGCTCTTGTTTGTTTGTGAAATACTTAAGTTGAAAATAACTTGCTAAAGTTGCCTTCGGTTTAATTGCAAACATTCCATCAGCTTTGCTAGTTTGCTATCAAAGCTTTCGGGTATTACCATCTCCTTTTGCAACGCCGACAGCAGAGATTGCAGGATTTTCTTAGAGAGAAAACTTACTTGGTGGGTTGGATTTATGAGGTTTTAATGTTAGCAATAATATTTTTCAAAGGTCTTATTAAACAAGTTTTCGTTTATTTAAAATACATCTGTATACAGGGAAAATGTTTTTTCCTGCGTGGTCTATTTCATTAATAAAGTGCTACAAATGACATTTACAATCCAAAAATTGTGTTGATAATGAAATGGCGATCGCTTATTTTCCAAAAAAATTTGCTTGAAAAACCAGGAACATCAGGGCTTTTACGAATAAAGTTAACATATGTTAATATTATTTGGTTTAAGTACGGATATTGAGTATGGTTTCCATAAAGACCGTTCTAAAAAATTCAGAGCAAGTCACTCGGTTGTTTTCTCATCTCGAATTTGATGGAAAAAAACTCAATCATCAACCGGGTAGTGTGTTGGGAAGTACTGCATTGATTGCAGGAACCACAGTTGGGGCTGGGATTCTGGCTCTACCAGCCGTTACGCTGCCATCGGGTATTGTACCATCCACATCTGGACTGATTGCTGTTTGGCTCTACGCTTTAGTTTCGGGGTTATTGGTTGCAGAAGTTACCTTAAACACGATGCGAACAGAAGGGCTTTCAAGTATAGGTTTTTTAGGAATTGTTGAGAAAATCCTTGGTAAGGTGGGAGCGCGAATTGCTGGCGGTGCATATTTATTCATGCACTATGCTCTGTTGGTGGCATACATCACCGAAGGCGGAGAGATTTTAGGAACGGCGGCGACAAAAGTCTGGGGTGTGCAGATATTGCCTACGTGGGTGGGTACAACGACTTTCACGCTCTTATTTGGCGGCATTATGTATCTTGGGCGAGAAAAGTTTATTGAGAAATTAAACAGCGCCTTTGTCGGAATTGTCATCGTATCCTTCTTAGGACTATTATTTCTGGGAGGAAGGCATATTCAGAGTGCGCAACTATTATTTCAGAACTGGAGTGCCCTGGGCAGTGCGATTTCAGTGATGTCTGTGGCGCTGTTTTTTCAAAACGTTGTGCCATTGGTTGTGACGCAACTCGAAGGAGATGCCTGCAAAATTCGTCAATCCATCTTTATTGGTTCTGTAATTCCTCTAATTATGTTCTTGGCGTGGAATGCCGTAATTTTAGGAAGCGTCAGTCCCGATATGCTACATAGTACCTCTGGCGGTACAAGTGTTTTCGATCCACTACAAATTCTTCGAGCAGGTGGCGCGGGGGAATGGTTAGGAGTGCTAGTATCCATTTTTTCAGAGTTTGCGATCGTCACATCATTCATTGGATTTGTGTACGGGTTGCTGGATTTGTTCAAAGATATTTTCCTACCTGCACAGTGGCAACTTTCTAGCCGCTTACCCCTCTATTCCCTGGTTCTTTTCCCTCCCATGACTCTCGGAACGCTTAACCCCAGCATCTTTTTTACTGCCCTAGATTACACTGGAACATTTAGTATTTCAGTTCTAGGTGGAATTATTCCAGCGTTAATGAGTTGGAAGCAACGTGAAAACTCAGATAGCACAAATCAACCACTCGTTCCTGGCGGGAAGGTGACACTTATTGCGATCGTTGGAGTGGCATTAGCCATGATCGGAAGACAAATTCTGTCAATTTACACCAAATAAAACCATCAATAAAAATTATGTACTACAAAAAACTATAATTGTAGTATAAATATATTAACCATAATCAAACTGCAACATGAGAGTCAAATGACCAATGACCAATAACCAATGACTACTTAATCAAATGAGTGATTCTCAACTTGTCAAAATCAGCAAATATCTCAGCAAATATCTGCGACATACACCGGATGTCATTGGCATTAAACTTGCTCCTGGTGGTTGGGTTGCTGTTGATGACTTACTTACTGCTTGTGCTAAAAATAAGTTTCCGATTACCCGCCAGGAATTACAGGTGGTAGTTGAATCCAACGAGAAACAACGCTTTTCTTTTGATTCTACAGGTAATCTTATTCGTGCTAATCAAGGACATAGTGTAAAAGTCGATTTACAATTAGAAGCTGTTGTTCCTCCAGATCGGCTTTATCACGGCACGGGACACAAATCTGTAGAGTTAATTCTGCAAACAGGACTTTGCAAAATGTCGCGACATCATGTCCATTTATCAAAGGATATAGAAACAGCACAAACTGTTGGTGCAAGACATGGAAAACCAGTAGTTTTTGCTGTAAATACTGCGGCAATGCATCAGGCAGGTTACATCTTCTATTGTTCTGCTAATGGTGTTTGGTTAGTCGATCGCGTGCCACCTGAGTATCTACAAAAAATTTGAATTTTAACGTGAGTCTCCAACGAAAGCGCACCTACGGGAAGGGCGAAAGAAAACTGCGTTTTCTTAGGAGTTCAACGAGTGCTATTTTGACCTCTCCCTCAGCCCCTACCAGGAGCTACGGTGTACACACAAGTGTTGGTGCAGTGTATCTATCCCGCCTCGGAATAAATTCCGAGTCTCATAACCAAAGTCCTCTTTTAGAGGACTAAACAAGAAATTTAGTTTAGTCCTCTTTTAGAGGATCTTTAGCTTATCAGCCCGGAACTTTAGTTCTGGGTGGGATATTTGCTCAGTGACTAAAGCCAGCAAAAAATAGCTCGACAGTAGATGAAATTGATTCTATGTCGAACACTCAAGGGGTCAGATGATGATTGCAATACAACTTTTTTATAACTTTGTCGTCATTGAAAAGGATAAGAGAATTTGGTGACAAGGGGATAGATTTTCAACAAATCATCTCTTCTGTTGCCTTGTCTGATTGCGATCAATACTTAAAATAGCTCGTTCAATTTATGAACTCAGATCGATGTACCCATAGCGCTTGTACTCCCAATACTGTATTCTCTGATAGATTAGCTTTTGCAAAAACAGGGATTAGCAGTAATTCCATTCCGGTTGACACCTAAAAAAGTAACTTTGTAGATTTGTCTATAAAATTACAAACTCTCAATAGTAAAAATACTATCAATCTTTTAGCCTACTCACCCAATGTAGGTTAAAAATCTCACAACATAAGCATTTTAGACCTATCCAAACTCCAAGATGTCTTCTAAGCAAATTTTGTTTATCAGTAACGGCCACGGAGAGGACAACCACACCTCTCATGTTATTCAGACTCTACGCCAATTAAATCCTTCTCTTAAGATGGCGGCAATGCCGATTGTGGGGGAAGGAAAAGCTTACCGCAGCTTGGACATTCCTATTATTGGGCCCACACAAACAATGCCCTCTGGCGGATTCTTTTACATGAAGCGCCTCTATTTGCTCAAAGATTTTCAATCGGGATTGATTGGGTTAACGTGGCGACAATTACAAGCGGTGTTGCAGTATGCTCCCAACTGCGATTTAATTATGTCTACCGGGGATTTTATCTCCCAGACATTTGCTTACTTAACAAAGCGTCCTTTCGTTTCGTTTATCTCTTGTCTTTCTGCCCTCTATGAAGGGCGATTGCGTATCAATCCACTGCTGTGGCACGACCTTAATTCTTCTCGATGTCTGACAGTTTTTACCAGAGATTCCTATACGGCTTTCGATCTCCAACGGCAAGGTATAGCTAAGGCTCAGTTTGGTGGGATTCCGGCTTTAGATCGCCTCGTCCCCACTGGCAAAGACTTGTACTTGAAACCAGACGTTCCGGCGATCGCACTTTTACCAGGATCGCGGATGCCGGAAGCCGCGCGAAATTTCAGTTTGCAGTTGCAACTGGTGATAGAAATCGCCAAGGTAATGCCTTCAGGATTCCAGTTTCGCGCCGCCTTAGTACCAAATTTGATGGCGCAATTAGACGACATTGCTAAAAGTCAAGGCTGGCAACTCAATCAAGGTATACTCACCTATTCTCCTCCAGGAAGTTCGGCTGAGGAATCACCGCTTGTAGAAGTGAGATGTTATTCAGATGCCTTCAGTGATATCGTATATTACTCTGACCTCGTTATTGGGATGGCAGGGTTGGCAGTGGATTTAGCTGTAGCGATCGGCAAACCGATTATCCAGATTCCCGGAGAAGGCCCTCAATTTACCTATCAATTTGCAGAAGCGCAAACGCGGCTGTTGGGTATTTCTGCCCAAACCATCGGCACTAAACCAGCAACCCCTGAAATTCTCAAGCAAGCAGCGAAACGAGTCGTTGAAACTTTAGAAGATTCAGACTACCTCGCTAAGTGCAAAGAAAATGGCCCTGAGCGATTTGGCCCACCCGGCGCATCTGAGAGAATTGCCCGCTTTATACTAAACTCTCTAGGAGAAACTGAGTAGAAATTGCGTCAGAATTCAGGAGTCAGCACGGTTCGGTAACATGATGTGGTAGGCTAACGCCGTAATGCACCTCAATTCTGACTCGTGAAGAAGGCAGGAGGCAGGAGGCAGAAGGCAGAAGGTCGCAATACAGTGTAGGTCTGTTCGCGGAGCATCTCTGAAAGAGAAGCCTACACTGTATTGCAGGACACCAAATCAGAGATTTTGGAGTGGGGCTTAAACCCTTACTCCCTTTGGTCGCGGTAGAAGGTTGAGGGCAGTATTCTTTCTGCCTCCTGCCCTCAGCATAGTAACCTTTATTGCTAACTCCTGACTCCTAACTCCTAACTCCTAACTCCTAACTCCTAACTCCTAACTCCTAACTCCTGAATTCTTACTTACTTATGAAAGTCCGCTCTAGTTACTGGCAACTGTTGCCTTATCTTTGGCCCCAATGGCCGCTGTTAATCCGGGGATTGGCTTGTATCTTAGGATTTGTGTTATTCACCTTAGCAGTGCCCTATTTAGCAGGTCAGGTCGCTTTTTATCTCGGCCAGGGAAATGTTAACCAGATTGCCTACTGGCTCGGACTAGCCACTTTAGTATTTTTGATTCGAGGGCTTTGTCAATACGGGCAGAATGTCTTTATGATCGCTGCTGCCCTGAACATGGTTTTAAATTTGCGTAAGCGGGTTTATGCCCACCTGCACAAACTTGGATTAGATTACTTTGAAACCACACAGACGGGAGACTTAACTTATCGCCTGACTGAAGATATAGATCGCGTCGGCGAGATTGTAGACAAGTTATCTCATCAGTTTCTTTCCAATTTGTTGCAGTTAATTGCAATTCCCATTTACATGCTCTACCTGAATTGGCCCCTCACTCTTGCGGGTTTGATTTTGGCTCCTTTAATGGCTTGGTTGATCGGGCAATTTGGTCAGCGATTACTCGTGCTATCTCGCCAGAGCCAAAATCAAGTTTCCAATTTGTCGGCGATGCTAACTGAGGTATTTAGCGGGATTCGCGTCGTTCAAGCTTTTGCAGCCCAAGAATATGAAGTGAAGCGATTCAATAAAGAAGCAGAAATCAATCGTCAAGCTAAGTATCGCGCTCTACAACTCAAATCTATTCAGTTTCCCGTTGTCGGTTTTTTGGAAGCAGTTAGTATTATGCTGCTGTTTTTATTGGGAGGATGGCAGATTTCTCAGAATCAGCTGACTGCTCAAGGGTTTATCAGTTTCTTAGCTGCTGTGGCTTTACTGATTCAGCCAATCGACTTGTTGATTAGCAATTACAACGAATACAAACAGACCGAAGCTTCTGTGGAACGCATCTTTGAACTGATGGCGAAGGAACCTAGTATCAGCGAAAAACCGAATGCTCAGGAAATGCCACGAGTTATCGGCAAGGTTGAGTATCGTCATGTTGATTTCGCCTACAATCCCGACCAGCCAGTTCTTAAGGATCTTTGCTTAGGCGCTTCTCCTGGTGATGTCATTGCCTTAGTTGGTTCTTCTGGAGCAGGCAAATCGACATTAATTAACCTTTTACTTCGCTTTTATGACCCTCAAAGGGGTCAAATTCTGGTTGATGATATTGATATCCGTGATGTCACACTCACCAGTTTGCGCCATCAAATTGGCATTGTTCCCCAAGATATTACCCTTTTTTCCGGGACGATCGCAGAAAATATCGGTTACGGTCAGGAAAAATTAGATTTAGCAGCGATTCAAGAAGCGGCAGAGATTGCCAACGCCCACTCCTTTATCACCCAGTTTTCTCAGGGTTATCATACCTGGTTAGGCGAACGTGGAGTTAACCTATCGGGAGGACAACGCCAAAGATTAGCGATCGCTAGAGCAGTTGCCAACGATCCCCGAATTCTCATCCTGGATGAGGCTACCTCTGCTTTAGATTCTGAATCAGAAGCGCTAGTTCAAGAAGCACTGGAGCGAGTGATGCAAAATCGTACCGTGTTTATTATCGCCCATCGCCTGAGCAGCGTTCGTCGGGCTGACTGCATTCTCGTAATCGAACAAGGACAGGTGGTTGAAGCTGGTACCCACGCCTCCCTCCTGTCTCAGGAAGGACGGTATGCCCGTTTTTACGCCCAACAGTTATACTCTACAGATGAGTAGTATGTCAATAAATGAGTTATGAGTTATGAGTAATACCCATTACTTATTACTCATTACTTCAAAATTAAAGACAGTTGGAGTCGGGGATTTAAACCCCAACTCAATTGATACTACGTGTAATGGTCGGGGTCTTGAACCCTTGAATTTACGATAAATAATTGATGGATAAATTAAGAGTAGAGACGGCGATTTATCGCGTCTCTCTAACTTTTTCAAATCAACACCCCAGCAATACAAGCGGTGATAAAACCCGCTAACAATCCGCCAATCATTGACCTTACACCCATACGAGCTAAGTCATGCTGCCGATTAGGTGCTATCCCCGCAATGCCGCCAATGGTAATGCCAATTGAACCGATATTTGCAAAGTTACATAATGCATAAGTTGTAATAATTACTGCCCGTTGAGAGATTTTTCCACTCTCAATTAATGCTTTTAAATCCAAAAAAGCAATAAACTCATTGAGGATTGTTTTTGTACCCAATAAAGCCCCAACTTGCCGACAATCAGCCCAAGGTATGCCCATTAGCCACGCCACGGGAGCCATGAGAAAAGATAAAATCCACTGTAATGAGAGTTGCTGTAAGCCCACAAATGCCCCTAACCATCCTAAAAGTGCATTCAGGGCAGCTAATAATCCCAAAAAGGCGATAATCATCACCCCAACGTTAACTGCTAGCTTCACGCCGTCAATTGCTCCGGTGGTAGCAGCATCAATTACATTTACATAATTGGTTTCTATATATGCTTTTGCTTTGCCAGTCGTCTCTGATACTTCTGTTTCTGGGTAAAGTAATTTTGATACCACCAACGATGTGGGAGCAGTCATAAAGAAAGCAGCAATCAGGTGTTCTGCTGGGATGCCAAAGGAAAGATACGCTCCTAGTACTCCCGCCGCAATTGTGGCAAAACCACCCGTCATCACGGCATGGAGTTCTGATTGCGTCATATTCGCTATATAAGGTTTAACCATCAGCGCCGCCTCTGTTGGCCCCAAAAAGATGTTACCCGCACAGGATAAAGATTCAGAACCCGATGTTTTCATTGTTTTCATCATTACCCACGCCACCACATTTACGACTCGCTGTAAAATGCCGTAGTAATACAAGACGCTGATGAAAGCAGAGAAAAAGATAATTGTCGGTAGCACTTGGAAAGCAAAAAAATGATCTTTAAAATTTTCTCCAAAGACAAATTTTGCACCAACATCAGAAAATGCTAAAAATTGACCGACAATATCTCCCAGAGATTTAAACACATTTAAACCCCAAGGAGTTTTAAGAATCACAAGTGCAAATGCAAACTCCAATCCCAAACCCCATGCCACTATGCGCCAACGCACCGCACGACGATTAACAGAGAAGGCGTAGGATATACTGAGAAAAACTAAAATTCCCAACGCAGAGATGGCGCGTTCCATGTTTACTCCCGGAAGGTATTGTTAAGGCACTTAGTCACAGAGCATACACAAAATCTGCCTTTTTTTGGGGTTTTGTAGTCAACTACCAGAGTTTTGCTGCTGTAAATAAGAATTTAGCGATGTCTACGACGGGCTACGCCTACGCACATTCATATCTTGTTACAAAACGGTCTTCCCAAACCTTAAGCACATTTGTATTAATAGGAACAACCAATATAAACAAGAAAAAATTAATCTTGGAGGGAAAAGAGAATTATGGTGGCACTGACCGGTTATCAAATAAATGAACTAATTTATTCGGGATCTAAAACCCTAGTGCATCGCGGCATTAGAGAATCAGATAAAAAACCAGTAGTAATTAAATTGTTGCGACGTGAGTATCCGACATTTTATGAACTCGTGCGGTTCCGCAATCAGTACACCATTGCCAAAAATCTAGACATTGACGGCATTATCAAAACTTATAGCCTGGAGAACTATCAAAACAGCTATGCCTTAGTTATGGAAGATTTGGGAGGGATTTCTCTCCAAGAAGAGATGGCGAGGTGGGGAGATGGGGGGATGGGGAGAACTACTGATGGGTTGCAGACATTTTTTCACATTGCTTTGCAAATTGTCTCCATTCTTGATGGACTGTATCACAATCGGGTGATTCACAAAGACATCAAACCCGCTAACATTTTGATCAACCCTGCCACAAAAGATATAAGACTGATCGATTTTAGTATCGCCTCCTTACTTTCTAGAGAAACGCAAACTCTGACTAATCCAAATATTTTAGAAGGGACGTTAGCATACCTTTCTCCCGAACAAACTGGACGAATGAACCGGGGAATTGACTATCGCAGCGACTTTTATTCCTTGGGTGTCACCTTTTTTGAACTCCTCACCGGAGAGTTACCTTTCAAATCTGATGAACCGATGGAGTTGGTGTATTGTCATTTGGCAAAGCTTCCTCCACAGGTACATAGTCTCAATCCTGAAATTCCGCCAATTCTGTCTGAAATCATTGGCAAACTGATGGCAAAAAACGCCGAAGATAGGTATCAAAGTACATTGGGGTTGAAGTATGACTTAGAAATTTGTTGGCGTCAGTGGCGAGAAACTGGCAGGATTGATGTCTTTGAGTTAGGAGTGCGGGATATTTGCGATCGCTTCATCATCCCAGAAAAACTCTATGGTCGGCAAGCAGAAGTAGAAAGCTTACTCGCAGCATTTGATAGAGTCGCTAACCCCCCTGAATCCCTCCTTGCTAAGGGGGGACTAAGGGGGGTAGAAATGATTTTAGTAGCAGGTTTCTCTGGTATTGGAAAAACTGCCGTTGTTAACGAAGTTCATAAACCCATTGTGCGACAACGGGGTTATTTTATCAAAGGAAAATACGATCAATTTCAACGCAATATTCCTTTAAAAGCTTTTGTCCAAGCATTTCGAGATTTGATGGGGCAATTACTGAGTGAAACCGATGCCCAACTCGAACAATGGAAAGCCAAAATTATGACAGCTTTGGGTGAAAATGCTCAAGTAATTATTGAAGTTATTCCCGAACTAGAAAAAATTATTGGACAACAACCGCCAGTACCCGAACTTTCAGGGATTGCTGGACAAAATCGCTTCAATTTACTGTTTCAAAAATTTCTTCAGATTTTCACAACCAAAAAACATCCATTAGTAATATTTTTGGATGATTTACAATGGGCAGATTCAGCATCTCTAAAGTTTATGCAATTACTAATTAGTGAAAGCGAAATTCACTATATGTTAGTTATTGGTGCTTATCGAGACAATGAAGTATATCCAGCACATCCTTTGATGTTAACCTTAGCAAAAATTCGTAAAAATGGGGCAAATTTTAATACTATTACTTTAGCTTCTCTCAATCATACAGATTTAAATCATATAATTACTGATACTCTAAAATCTAACTTAGAGGTTGCTCTACCTCTCACAGACTTAGTATATCAAAAAACTCAAGGCAATCCCTTATTTACTAATCAGTTTCTTAAGTTTCTGCACGAAGAGAAGTTAATTAACTATAACTTTGATATCGGTCATTGGCAGTGCGATCTTGCTCAGGTTAGAGCATTAGCATTTACTGAGGATGTGGTAGAGTTTATGGTGCTTCAGTTACAGAAGTTACCAGAAGCAACTCAAAAAGTTTTGCAGCTTGCAGCTTCTATTGATAATCAGTTTGACCTAGCAACTCTCGCAATTGTCTATGAAAAATCTCTATCAGATACAGCAATAGACTTATGGAAAGCTTTGCAAGAAGGTTTAATCATACCCACCACTGAAGTTTACAAGTTTTATCAACAGGAATTAGAAGAATCTATAATTACTTCTGATTCCTCAATGCTCAATTCTACTTCCTGCTCCTACAAGTTTTTGCACGATCGCGTTCAACAAGCTGCTTATTCTCTAATTCCTGAAAATCAAAAGCAGACAGTACACCTCAAAATTGGGCAATTAATGTTGAGGAATATCTCGCTTGAAGAACGCGAAGGACATTTGTTTAAATTAGTCAATCAGTTAAACTTAGGAGTTGAATTAATTACTCAACCAGAGGAACGAGAAGAACTGGCAAAATTAAATCTAACTGCAAGTCATAAAGCCAAAATTTCCACTGCTTATGAAGCCGCTGTAGAATACACAAATTTTGGAATTAAGTTACTCACAGAAGATTGTTGGCAACATCAGTATGACTTGGCTTTAAAACTGTACTCAACCTCTGCCGAAGTCGCCCATCTTAACGGTGATTTTGAACAGACGGAACAATGTATACAAGTAATATTACAACATGGCAAAACACTGATAGATCAAGTCAAAGCCTACGAAGTCAGAATCTTATCTCAGGTAGCACAAAACAGAATGTGGGAAGCTATAAAAACGGGACTCCATGTTCTCAAAATATTGGGAATAGAACTGCCCGAACAGCCAACACCAGAAGATATTAACCGCGGACTACAGGAGACACAATTAGCTTTAGATGGTAAATCTATTGAAGGGTTACTAGAGTTACAAGTAATGACTGAGCCAGATAAGTTAGCAGCCATGAATATTTTGACAAATATTGCTGCTGCCGCTTATCTAGTTATCCCAGAACTCTATCCCTTAATATTATTTAAACAAGTTAATTTATCCCTCAATTATGGAAATACCGCTAATTCGCTTTATGGATATTCATCTTATGGGCTGATTCTTGGCGGGATTGTCGGAGATATTGATTCAGGTTATCAATTCGGTCAACTAAGTCTAAAACTATTAGATAAATTAAATGCTAAAGAATTCATAGCTAAAACATATATGATTGTTTATGGCTGTTTGAATCATTGGAAGAAGCATCTTAATGAACTTTTACTTCCTATACAGTCAGCTTATTATAGCGGGGTAGAAACAGGAGATTTAGAATTTGCAGGTTACTGTGCATGTAATTACTCTTTGAGTTCATATTTTGCTGGTAAAGAATTATCTTCTCTAGCACAGGAAATAGGAAATTATAGTCAAGGACTGGCACAAATTCGTCAAGAACCATCCTTACATAAAAATGAACTCTATCGGCAAGTAGTGCTTAACTTACTCTCGAAAAATCAAAATCCTTGCCGCTTAATTGGTGATGCTTACAATGAAGAAATCATGTTGCCGCTTCATATCCAAGGCAACGATCAAACTATGATTTGTTCGTTGTATTTTAATAAATTGGTTCTTTGTTATTTATTTGCTGAGTATACTCATGCTATTAAAAATGCTGACTTAGTACAGAATTATTTAGAAAGTCTTCTTGGAAGTATTATTTTTGCTCTATTTCATTTTTATGATTCTCTGAGCCAATTAGCCGTATATTATGATGCTTCTGAAGATAAGCAAGTATTCATTCTCAAAAAGGTTACAGCAAATCAGGAAAAAATGCAGAACTGGGCGCATCATGCGCCGATGAATCATTTACATAAGTTTCATTTAGTGGAGGCTGAACGCTATCGTATTCTCGGCGAATATATTCAAGCAATGGAAATGTATAATCGCGCCATTCAGGGAGCTAAAGAAAATGAATATATTCAAGAAGAAGCTCTGGCTAACGAACTCGCTGCCAAATTTTATTTGGGATGGGGTAAAGAGCAAATTGCCCAAACCTATCTGATAAACGCTTACTACTGCTATGTTCGTTGGGGCGCTAAAGCCAAAGTCTATGATTTAGAAAAACGTTATCCTCAATTACTTGCCCAGATTCTCCAATGGGAAACAATTCGCCTTAATCCTACAGAAATAGCATCTACTCTCCATAACATGTCCCTATCTACTTTTACTGCTGATACGACAATTTCATCCAGCAGCGCCAGCATTTCAGATGCTTTAGATTTAGCAAGTGTTTTCAAAGCCTCTCAAGCACTGTCTAGCGAAATTCATTTAGAGAAGTTGCTCTCTACATTAATGCAAGTGGTAATGGAGAATACTGGAGCGAAAAAATCTGCTTTAATTTTACTTAAAGATAATATTTGGGTGATTGAAGCAATCGCAACATCTCAGCAAGTGCCAACTATTCTGCAATCTATTCCCATTGAGTTCAGCCAAGATATTCCTCTGACTCCAATTAACTATGTCAAACGCACCTTAGAAACATTGGTAATAGATGATGCAACTGTGAACAATTCCTTCACCTCCGACTCATACATTATCCGACAACAACCGAAGAGTTTGCTGTGTACTCCAATTCTCCATCAAGGGAAGTTAATCGGCATCCTTTACTTAGAAAATAATCTAATTGCTGGAGTGTTTACTCATGATAGATTGCAAGTAATCAACCTATTGTGTTCACAAGCTGCAATCTCTTTAGAAAACGCTTCTCTCTATCAGCGATCGCAAGAGAATGCCCAACAATTAGAACACTCGCTTACAGATTTAAAACAAATGCAACTACAACTGGTACAAAGTGAGAAAATGTCAGCATTAGGTAATTTGGTTGCAGGTGTAGCCCACGAAATCAATAACCCTGTAGGCTTTATTGCAGGTAATATTCAACCTGCTGTTGATTTAGTCGAAGATTTATTTAACCTCATCGAGCTTTATCAAGAAAAGTTTCCAAATCCAGGTGTAGAAATTGAAGAAAAAATTGCCGAAGTTGACCTAGAATATATCCGAGAAGATTTGCCAAAAATGATTTCTTCGATGAAATTAGGTATCGATCGAATTCGGAGTATTAGCAATAGTTTGCGAACCTTTTCCAGAGCAGATACAGAAAACAAAGTTGCTTTTAATATTCACGATGGTATCGACAGTGCAATTTTGATTCTGAAGCATCGTTTAAAAGCATCGGAACTACATCCAGATATTAAAGTAGTGAAAAAATACGGGGATATATCTTTAGTCAAATGTTTTCCTGGACAACTTAATCAAGTATTTATGAATTTATTGGCAAATGCGATTGATGCTTTGGAGGAGTCCAATATTCGACATAATTTTCACGAGATTAATAATAAAATTGAGATTAAAACTTGTTTGAGTGAAGACAAAGAGCGAGTTTTAATTTACATTCAAGATAATGGGATGGGAATGTCTGAGGAAGTCAAACAAAAGATTTTTGACCATTTATTTACAACTAAATCTGTTGGGAAAGGTACAGGATTAGGATTAGCGATCGCTCGGCAAATTATTGTAGAAAAACATGGCGGTACTCTAGATGTTAATTCCGTACAGGGAGAGGGTACAGAATTTGTGATTCAAATTCCAATTTAAAATTACCCCTCTTGGCGCGGGTAGCCAAAGCTAAGATGGCTGCCAATGAGTGTGTAGAAGTCATTTGGCGCGTGTGCGGCACCCCCTGCACAACCTGGAACCTTGCATTTATCGCTAACAGTTTGGGCGACTTTTGAAAGCTTGGTAGTGTGTGGTGTCATGTCCCATCCTTCACCACCATAGCTGCTTGTGGTTTTTTCAATATTATGCAAAACGATCGCTTCCAGCTGCCAACCATTGATTTTACACTCGCCCAAACGATAAATTTTAGACAATGCTGGATCTGATAAAGCTAAACGTAACTCTTTTTCTATTTGCGTAAAGTCAGGCTTTTCCGGCTGCATCTGCAAGTAAGCAAGCAATTCTGCGGCTGATGTGCCAGTTCTAAAAAACACCAATGCGTAACCGTCTCCCCCAGAAACGACTCTCCAATCAACTAAGGTGAGTTCTGGTGACTGCGCCAGCGCTACAATCAATGAAGTGTCAGTTTGGTTATTTGTGCCAGTTATTCCGCCATAACCAGACTCGATGCCAAAATTGCGATCGCAAACACCAATAATTTGCCAGACATAGTGTGCAACAGTAACTATAGGTTCATCTCTTTGTATACCCGATACTACTTCAGCATAGTTGCTCTGGTCAACATACAAATCGTAAGAACCTGGAGTATTGGAGTTTCCACATGGCGCATTGATTAATTTGCCAACAAAGTGGCAATGTTTAAAGCCAGACAGTGGATGCTGGCGCACCAAAGCCGCAAGGCGTTCAGCATCAGACAAAGCAAAAGTGGCACTGAAGTAGTAGTGAGGGCCTTGTCTGCACTCTTGGATTTCCCAGAACCAATCCTGAAATTTACTCACTATATAAAGATAAATACAACGACATAACGACCAAGATAACTGGTGATAGATAAGATCGAACACCCAGGATATAGCGGTTTTCGCTTAGGTGCAGTACATTTTTGACCTCACTTCCATTCCTCTCTCCTTTTAGGAGAGAGGCTTTGAATCTTACTCCCCAACGCTAGTAGGGAAGGGGTTGGGGGTTAGGTCTGTACTGCACTCAACTGAGAACTGCTATATAATCTCTAAGCGATCGCTGTGACGTGTCGGGTTGCTGACAGACTCACCCAAAAAAACGCTCATAATTGTCATGGCTACCGATCCAAAACCATGTCACTGTGTCTTGTTCCAAAACTCCAAGTGCTCGACAGCCTCGCGTTACCCTCACTGACCAAATCCCTTCCTGATTGTTGATGCACTTGAAATGTAAAGACGGGTGAAATGGATTTTCTGCCCACAGCTTATATGCTTTCCTGGCACTTTGCCTAATTTCGCTGCTCAACTGTCGATACTCAGACCAAAAGGAAGGAAGTACTGCTGACTTCATAGCTGGTCGTAGTTCATTGCAGTAGCTTGTCCCTCTGCAATTTCTTGTTTGGCTTGTTTAGCAGCAGTAATAAGTTTTGATTGTGTTCTCTGAAACGATTCATTCCATCTGATTTCATCTTGCAGATCATGAATGTACTCTCGCAGATGCTCTGCAATCCGATCTTGCACCTCAATGGGTAAAGATTCCATCATTTTGATTACGGTGGTAATTGCTGCTGACGACATGGTGAATTGCTCTCGTACAACACTTTGCTCTTAAAGCTAACACCGATCGCCTCTCTCTATTCATCAAGCTCTCATGCCTAACGACATCATTGACTCTAATCCAAACGCAATGAGCAAGTGTGGTGCGTAGCCGTAGCCCGTCGTAGACATCGCTCAAATACCCAATTATTTTAAAATGTTCAACAAATGCAATGTTAGCTTGTGCCACTACTTAATAATAGTCACGATACCTGACTAGAATAAATACTTGCTGTACTTAATGTAGTGGAAAAGACTTCTTATTGATGAGATAGTTGTCAGTATTTTGCCAATAGCTGCGGTTGAACTTAGTTCCCATCGCTCCATAGATTTGGCTTCCATGCTATGGCCTGCCATATTACGAATAGATCCGATTGCTTGTGAGATATCACGTTGTTTAGTGTTAATGAAACTATAAGCAGTTCCCAAATCATCCCTGTAAGCATACAAAACACCGTTGGGTAATTCTGAAATGCCAGACTTTGCTCCAATTTTTTTTACGTCAATAGTTCCAATTTCAATAGAAAGCCTTCTCAAAATATCCTCGTAAGCTCTTCCCGAACATTCGATAGCACTTCTTGGGTTATCTTGATAAGTAAGAAGACTAGCTACCAATTCCTCAAGTTCACTGTGGGTAAGCCATTGGAAAACCTCATCACCAAGGACTCTGTTTAAGTAAAGTCTTACTCCTACATCATCTAGCAAATCTCTAGAAAAATCTTCTGTTAGCTCTTTTACCTCTAATTCATACTCTTTGATGATTAAAGATCCTTTAGCATCAATTAAATTGCAGGTCTTAGCCCACAGACTTAGCAACTCGAAAATTGCTTTAATATCCTTATTAAAAGAGTAAAAATAACTTAGCCTCCTAGCTGATACTTCGAGGCTATCTCCCATCGCTAAGTGACGAAGAAAAAGAATAAAAGGCTCCCATGCTTGAAGCCACTTTCTAAATACAGCAATCTTCAACTTTTCAGAAGGTTTAGCAGTAAGCAACTCAGAGCATTGCTTGACCGTGGCAAAATAACCATTATCTTGGTTGTCTATCATTCTAAGTAAGCAAGCCGCATCAACTGCACTTTTGACATAGGGCTTGCTTTTTCCTGTATATTTTTCCAAAGAGTCTAGGTTGGCTTTACTATAGGAACTACGAATTACCATATCCATCACTAGACTCACTGATACTTTGTGAGCAGGTAGTTGATAAGTCAGATTCTCGATCATCGTCAAAAATTCCGTGAGTAGCTTTGAAGAAGGTAATGATTTTGCTGGTATCCCATTCACTCATGTCAACATTAATTGAAATAGTAGTCGGCATAACACTCAGTGTTGTACCCCGCAAGGACGGTAGCTCGATATGAGATTTAGATTCAGCAGCAGGTGTCTGGCTGACCGATGAATGATCCTTGAAAACTGGCGTAGAATCAATCACATCTATCTGCTCAGAATCAAGACCTGAAGACTCTTCTTCTAACGTTGAATCAGACTTATCAGAATTACATGCTGCATCAATTAAAGATTTCGCATTTTGACTCCATTCGATACGCGATGGCTGTCCTCTCCTGCCATTTATAAATTTACCAAGTCCCGTCAACTTTGTGATCCTTCTTCTCTACGACTGAATTTCTTAGTCAGGATAAAATCGCTGTGCTTTCGCGCAATTGTTACCAAGTTTATATCAGTGATACTTTCTTCAAGGATGCCTAAACGAGATGACAGACTATCTTTAATAATGTTGTTTGTCCAAAGTGTACATTCTTGAAATGTTGCACATAAATCACTAAGTGATAATTTCATGCTCACTCCGCATGATGTCTTAAGCTTAACAACTTGTTATTATTTTATAGTGTTTCTTGTGTCTACTTGTATTTTACAACCCCATAAGCGTGCGATAATGTGCTTAAATTTGCGCGACGGTTTCAGACTTGCGCTTGGTCTCCCATTGACTACGGTTAAATAATTATTGCCGCAATTGATCAATTTTAACCTTGATTAAGTAATTGTATTCTCAACTGAATTTCAAGTTACAAAATAGAAAATGGTGTTGGGTATTGCAATTTTATGAATTTACCATTAAGGACATTGGGAGTTGCACCAAATGCGTGGACAGTGAATGATGCGATCGCAGATATCACTCGTCTTCAAAAGACCCCACAACCGATTATTTTATCAACAGAAACTAAAACCCTGCGCCTAGACTTGGCAAAGACTGCTATCCTCGTCATTGATATGCAAAACGACTTCTGTCACCCTGATGGCTGGTTAGCGCATATCGGTGTGGACGTAACTCCAGCGCGTCAGCCTATTGAACCTTTGAATAACTTACTTCCAGAACTGCGTGAGGTTGGCGTTCCAGTGATTTGGATAAATTGGGGTAATCGTCCCGACTTGCTCAATATTAGTGCTAGTTCGCGCCACGTCTATAATCCCACAGGGGAAGGTGTGGGATTGGGCGATCCACTACCAAGCAATGGTGCTAGAGTACTTATGGCAGGTAGTTGGGCTGCGGCAGTAGTAGACGAGCTAGAACAGATACCCGAAGATATTCGTGTGGATAAATACCGCATGAGTGGGTTTTGGGATACACCTTTAGATAGTATCTTGCGGAATTTGGGAAGGACAACATTATTTTTTGCTGGTATTAATGCCGATCAATGTGTGCTGACTACCTTATGTGATGCCAACTTCTTAGGATATGACTGCGTGTTGGTTAAAGATTGCACCGCTACCACTTCTCCTGAATATTGCTGGCTGGCGACATTGTACAATGTCAAACAATGCTTCGGTTTTGTTACTGACTCGCAAGAAATTTTAACAGCGCTGCAAAATGGTGAGGAGTGAACCAATTTTGGATTTTGGACTTCGACTTCGCTCAGTCGAACGATTTTAGATTTTAGATTGATCCCATGCATTAATGCTCTTTATTCGCTCAATAATTTTAGATTTTTTCTCGCGTTTAAATTCGCTTACTCTCAGAAAATTTTGAATTTTGAATTATTCAATCCAAAATCCAAAATTTAAAATCTAAAATTCTGTGATTCAGGACTTGGATTTTAGGAATTTTCATACCCATCGATAACTTCAGAGGGGATAAATAAATGTACGCTACTCGTTGTGTAATTCCGGTTATCAAATCTAGCAAAGATTACCAAGTATATCGCATCAGTCCCGACGCCTCTAATCGATTAGCAATTATCTTCGATTCGACAAATGCTAATACTTCTTTGACTTGCTGCATAGAAATTTTTGATGTTGGTGGGCAAACACCCCCAAATCGCCATCAGTGGGCGGTGGAAATGTTTTTTGTTCTCAAAGGGGAAGCGATCGCTATATGTGACGGCAAGAGTGCCACGATCAAAGCTGGAGATAGTTTATTAGTCCCTCCCACTGGTACTCATTTGATTAAAAATACTGGTTCTACTCGCTTGTACACGTTGACTGTGATGATTCCCAATGAAGACTTTTCGGAATTGATTCGCAGTGGAATTCCGGCGGAGTTAGATGAAGAAGATATGGCAGTAATAGGGAGATTTGATGCTTTGATGCCTTGTTAAAGATATTTGAAACCTCTGTTTTATTTCTCTCTCCTACAAAGCTACGGTGTACACACAAGTTTTGCCGTAGCTATATCTTTATTAATAAATGAAATCTCACATTGCGCTTCTATCTTGCCTCGCCTCTGCCTTTCCTGCTCAAGAATAGCCTGCCTTAACGTGAGTCTCCAACGGAGGCGCATCTGCGGGAAGGGCGAAAGAAACAAGTCAAATCCTCTTTCCTTCTGCCTCCTGCCTCCTGCCTCCTGCCTCCTGCCTTATTTCTTAGGAGTTCGATGAACCTCTCCCGGACAACCTCCCTCTCGCACGGGGAAAGGGAGGAGCAACGAGAAATTAGGGTTTTCTCCCCTCTGGGTGTCGGCTACGGTGTACACACATCTCTAAAAATCCTACCCACCCAATATTTCTGTTCAAGTGAAAGTCCCACACTGAGCAAATATCCCGCCCTGAACTAAAGTTCCGGGCTGATAAGCGAAAGTCCTCTAAAAGAGGACTAAACAAGAAATTTAGTTTAGTCCTCTTTTAGAGGACTTTCGTTATGAGACTTGGAATTTATTCCGAGGCGGGATAGATACACTGCACCAACACTTGTGTGTACACCGTAGCTCCGTGTCCAAGAGGGGTTGGGGGAGAGGTCAAAAAAGGGTTTGTCGAACTCACGTTGCCTTAACAGATAAATTTCCACAAAGCCAAGCGTATTGCACTATCTAGTCCGCAATAACTGCACGAAAGTATTACTCACCGTATTGTCTTTGGTGTCGGCGGCGTATTGAATCAATTCTTCTCGCAGTTTTTTGGCTGCATCTATCTCAAGTAAGGTTGCTAGCAAGAAATAAACGCCACGAAATCGGGGGTCGCCCATTCTATCAACTAATAGTCCTTCGGCGGCATCAGTTTCGCCGAGAAAGTTTTGCACTAAGAAGAAATCCATGATTTTATCGTGGCGGAAATACCATTCTTTCTTGGCTTCGCCTTTTTCATCTTGCCACTGACGGCTGACTACCATTTTGTATTTCTCGTCTGATAAAGACATGGCGACTTGGTGAAATTCATCGGCGGGTAAGGCTTGTTTGTCTTGGAGTCGCATTTCGTAGACGGCGGCTGAGAATTTCTTCAACGGAAATTCTTGATTCCATTCTTTCAGGTATTCTGCCGCCATTAAATTGTATTGCTGTTGTTGCAGGCGAAATAAGTTTGGGTGTTTGCCTTGTGATAACATCAGCGCTACCACAGTTAGATCCATTGGATTGGAAAGAATTCGGCGAATAGCATCTAACTCTTCTTTGGCTTGTTTCTCTTGGAAGACTTCTGTTAAATAATCGGTGCAGGCTTTGGCGTAATCAGCACCTTGAATTTTGGCATCTTGGGGTAGTCGCGGCTGACGGGATATCAAAAACTCTTGAATTTGTTGTTGCTCAAGGGGCTGCAATTTATATATCTTGGCTGTTGAGGGTGGTGTCCACTCAAGGGGCTGGGTAGTCATTATAATGTTGCCCCGGAAATAGCTTTCGACAAACTGGCAGATTTTGGCGCGGGTTTCGGCGGTGACTTCGTTGAGTCCGTCGATGCAGATATCTATCGCGCCACTGTAAATTAGGTTTTTTAGGAAGCTGGCATCTTGGGCTTGGCCGTGTAGCTTGTCTTGGATGGCTTCAATTACGCCTTTATGACATTTCTGGGCGGGGAGATAAACGACTATGCGCTCTTGATTTTTCAACAGATGGCGGAGAAACATCGATTTGCCTAAGCCGGAATCTCCTTCTAAGATAATTTGTCCTTGAATACTGGGTAAGGCTGCGGTAATTGGCAGGATGTCTCCTGAGATGGGAACTTTGACTTTAGATTCTGGAAAGTATGATTGGTCAGAAAAATTATCTAAGCCAGCATCGGCTAATAGAGAAGGTTTGAATGGTTCAAATAATTTGCGCCGGAAGGGGGGAAACCAGGTGAGGAGAAAGCCGACATAGCCGACGCCTAAGATTCGGCGTACCCAAGGGTTCCAGAAGAAGATGGCTTGGACTTGGGGAAATTTCGGGTAAGCGAAGATGAGGGCTAGCCAAAAGGCAGCATGAATCAGGATGGTGATTCTGGCTTTGAAAAACCACCGCCAATATTCCAGATGATTAATTACTGACTGCACCGCATTCGCATCAGTGGGGTAGACTTTTTTAAGGTTGTTGTAATGGCTTTGCAGTAAATTAATATCTTGCCATTTCCAAGGAACGTTTTTGTTAGCGGCAACTTCGGAAATTTGCTTGGCTAAGTCGTTGCGTAAGCGTTCTAGTCCTTGGCTGTTATTCCAAGTTTGCAGAAATACATTGAGGGTTTTGACACCTTCATTATGTGAGAGTTTGTCAGGAGTTGCTTGAGGAGAGCCGAGCCATTTCAATAAAGTTTTCACTTCCTCAGTGCCACCGCCCAGGAAATAGGTTAGAAAACGCCAATTTAAGTATTCTGAATTACCAGGCTCATAAATATTATTCAGAATTACAACAACCTCCTTTAACTCCAGTTTTTTAATATTCGCTAATGCCACTGCCGCCCTGCCACGAACAATTGAGTCAACCTTTTCATCCTTGAGGATATTGAGGATTTCAGGGATGTATTGAGCCGCCGCCTGCCCGAAGTTGCTCAATGCCACTGCCGCACTGCCACGAACAATTGAGTCAACCTTTTCATCCTTGAGGAAATTGAGGATTTCAGGGATGTATTGAGCCGCCGCTTGCCCGAAGTTGCTCAATGCCTCTGCCGCACTGCCACGAACAATTGAGTCAACCTTTTCATCCTTGAGGATATTGAGGATTTCAGGGATGTATTGAGCCGCCGCTTGCCCGAAGTTGCTCAATACCTCTGCCGCACTGCCACGAACAATTGAGTCAACCTTTTCATCCTTGAGGATATTGAGGATTTCAGGGATGTATTGAGCCGCCGCCTGCCCGAAGTTGCTCAATGCCACTGCCGCACTGCCACGAACAATTGAGTCAACCTTTTCATCCTTGAGGATATTGAGGATTTCAGGGATGTATTGAGCCGCCGCTTGCCCGAAGTTGCTCAATACCTCTGCCGCACTGCCACGAACAATTGAGTCAACCTTTTCATCCTTGAGGATATTGAGGATTTCAGGGATGTATTGAGCCGCCGCCTGCCCGAAGTTGCTCAATGCCACTGCCGCACTGCCACGAACAATTGAGTCAACCTTTTCATCCTTGAGGAAATTGAGGATTTCAGGGATGTATTGAGCCGCCGCTTGCCCGAACTTGCTCAATGCCTCTGCCGCACTGCCACGAACAGATGAGTCAACCTTTTCATCCTTGAGGATATTGAGGATTTCAGGGATGTATCTCGCTGCCGCCTGCCCGAAGTTGCCCAATGCCTCTGCCGCACTGCTACGAACAACTGAGTCAACCTTTTCATCCTTGAGGATGTTGAGGATGTCAGGGATGTATCTCGCTGCCGC
>NZ_JAVRCL010000022.1:0-36731 GCF_034530775.1 Nostoc sp. DedSLP04
TAAACGACCACCCGAATTCAATAAACGACCACCCGAATTCAATAAACGACCACCCAAATTCAATAAACGACCACCCGAATTCAATATATTTATTGCATAAATTCTCAAAACCTCACCTGAAAACTGATTTACTAAGGTTTTAGCTTTAGTTTTACCCCACCCTAACCATCACTGCGATTAAGTAGGTAATCTTTGGGATTTAAGAAGAAATTCGACTTGTGTGTACACGGTAGCCCCGGAAGCGGGGAGGGGTTGGGGGTGGAGTGTTAGGGACTTTTGCAAAGGTCTAATAAGCTGTTCCACATTTAAATTGCATAAGCTGGGCGGGCAAAATGCCATTGGTGTCAACTTAAGCTGGAAATAGCTTAACTGTTGGCTTCCATGCCCGCCCGGAAATAAATTTCTTTGGCTTTTAGGCTTAAGTCTACTGAAGTAGACTGGAGATTTTTGGCGATATTTAGTCATCTTCAGATGACTTTAGCTATGAGACGGGAATTTCAATTCCCGGCGGACAAGCGGTTTCACGTTAAGTTGACACCAATGGCAAGATGCCCACCCCACAAGAGTTATATTTAATTCAATTATGCAAATTAGATGTTTCTTAGCTTAATCAGATTTATCGCGTCTTTGCGATCGCTCGCTAGAATTTTCATCAAAAAACCTTAACCGAAGCAATCCTGGAAAGTGATGCTTGGGGATTTGCGCTACCCTAAGTCAGGAAGCCAAGGATAAATCAGATGAGAAAATGGATTTGGCTGATGCTGTTGGTGGTGATGACAGTTGCCGTGTTGGGTAGCAGAGGTAGCACGTTTTTTGAACAGCGTCCCTCACCGACAATTGTTGAGCGGATTCCGGTGGAAACACTCGATTCACAGCCATCAAGGGAAGTTGATATTACTCCCCAAGTGTCTACTGAGAAGCTGTTAAACCATATCCAAAAGTTGAATTTTCAGCGCTACACTACAAAAGAGCGATCGCTTACTCGCACTTATATTACAACGGAACTGAAAAAATTCGGCTGGAAACCTAAATTAGAAAAGTTCTCTGACGGTGTGAATATTTTTGCCGAACGTCCAGGAACTAACAAAGCCGCGAAAGCAATTCTCGTAGCAGCGCATTACGATACTGTTGCCTCTTCCCCTGGTGCTGATGATAATGCCAGTGGTGTTGCTGTAGTGCTGGAAGTCGCTCGGTTGCTCGGTTCTCGTTCTACGCCACGAACGTTACAGATAGCTTTTTTTGACCAAGAGGAAGCAGGACTTTTGGGTAGTCAGGCTTTTGTGAGTAAGACAGCACGCTTGCAAAATTTAGGCGGAGCGATCGTTATGGATATGGTAGGTTACGCTTGTTACACTTCTGGATGTCAGAAATACCCTACCGGATTGCCTGTGACGCCACCTAGCGACAAGGGCGATTTTTTGGCAGTAGTCGGTGATACAGAACATTTGTCTTTACTGAATGCCTTTCAAAACTCACAAAATACCCCCTCAACCGCCCTGAATAAACAGGAATCAATGCCAGCAGTTCTAACACTACCAATTCCTTTTAAAGGTTTACTGACACCAGACACCTTACGCAGCGATCATGCACCGTTTTGGTACCAAGGTGTGGGTGCTGTGCTGGTGACAGATACCGCAAATTTACGCACTCCGCACTATCATAAACCTAGCGATGTGCCAGCGACTATCGAGCGATCGTTCTTCACCGGAGCAGCACAAATTGTAGTTAATGCGACTAGTGCTTTATTAGAGAAAAACCAGATTTTGGAAACTCAACCACCAAGCTAACTTATGAATTATCTTGACCAAATAATTACTAATTCGTAATTAAAGAGGGTACAGACCCCCACTAAATATGCAGATTTAGTGGTCAACAAGACAGTGGTAGGTTAAAGCCCACACTAATTGTAACTACGAATTACGAATTACGAATTACGAATTATTTTGACTAGCTTTTGGTTCCGGGAAAGTCAATGTCCAATTATTTTTATTATTGACCTGAGAATATAAACCTTGAAGAATGAGCCGCAGAGTTTTTCGAGTTCTAATAGGCTTCTTTACCAGATAAGTTCCTGGTTCAGCAAAGATATCATCAAAGTTTTGTTTATAACCAAATTGTTTTGAACAATAACTGCCAGCACCTTGGACTGTTAATACAAAAAATGGAGATTGTTTGTATTCATCAGGAATCATAAAGATGCCATATACATGATGACGACCACGCCACGGCTGAACACTAACCTTAGTAGCATGTACTTGAAATTTTGTAGTTTTTGATGCGATAAAAGCCTCAAAATTGCAATCAGAATCATTCACAGGCCACCACAGTGTAATAATACTCAAAGAGAGCAGAAAAATTAAAATATAGGGTAGTCTGCGACGCATAAAGCCAAGAAAAATTGTTGACGCGGCTGGGGGAATTTGATCAGTAACGATTGTGCAGCTACAGCAATCAGACTATTCACCTGCAACACCTCTGCAAAACGTTTGAAACAGCAAAGACAAAACATTAAGCAGTCGGTTAAATTTTTCTGTGAAAAAAGATGCAGATTGTAGATGCGTAGTTTACCGCCGCAGGCATCGCTTTCCCTGTTCTAGTAGCTCCGTTACAGTCTTAAACCTAGCTGAGAAACAATCAAGCTTTTGTGGCTGTTAACACTGATTTATGCTCAAATTTTTGGCTGTGATGAATTCTACAATTTGTTACTTTTGTTATCCTTGTAATATGGCTCTGTTTGCATTGGCAGATGCTTTGAGGAGATTAGAGCATAGACGTAGCCATCAAGTTAAGAAAAAATTTACTTTTATTTCTAATCAATTATTGGGGTAGTCAAATACACAAATATCCGTTATATTCCCGTAAGTAACAGTTGGTATAAAAATTTATGGGAAATTGGAGAAGTCTTAAGACAGTTGCGGGTTTATTTAGCGCGTTGGCTTTGCCCGCCGTAGGCATCGCACTTACACAGCTGGGGGCAAATACTTCGGCTATTGCAGCTGACACAGTTGTTGTGCGTTTGGGTTTATTTACAGAATCCATCTCTGTTACTGAGTTGCAAAAGGCTGTAAAAACAGGAAAATTGCCTGGGAGTTTACAGTCTTTATCTGAAGAACAACGCCGCTTCTTCTTGGGGGCGCTGGGTATGAATATACCGATGAATGTTGTCACACTTGATAAGTTAATTAATACCCAGATTGGTACAAGTATTCTCAGTGACTTTGCTACAGCCTTAGCCCGAAAGGACAAAGCTGGGGTACAAGCACTCAGATCGGGCTTGGTATTAGGTTCTACTGCACCGCAAGGTCTTTCTATACTGAGTTTTATTGCTGCTTATCCCAGTAAACGCTTAGAAATTGATTTACCAAAGGCTTGGGTTGTTACAAAAAACTTAAATACAGCTTTTTGGCGTACCCAGCAATTTATGTTAGCGATCGCTCCCCAACTCGACCCTATAACAGCACATCCGAGAACACCGCAGATTGCTTTCCCTTTCGATCCCAGCCAACCAGGAAGCGCCCAAGTAAAAGTACTCAATTTAAGTCTGAACGATCAAAAGCGCGATCGCAAAATTCCAGTTGATATTTACTGGTCAACTGCTGCAACGCCCGACAAACCCGTAATCGTCTTTTCTCACGGTTTTGCATCTGTCCGCACGGACTTGCGTTACTTAGCAGAACATTTAGCATCCCACGGTTATGTAGTAGCAGCTTTAGAACATCCCGGTAGTAATGCGGCAAATATTGATTTAGCATTACAAGGCAAAACCAGAGTCATGAAGCCTCAAGAGTTTTTAAATCGCCCTCAAGATATTAGTTTTGTCCTCGACGAATTAGCAAAACTCAACCAAACAGCTAATTATCCCCTACAAGGGAAACTTGCAACTACAAACGCGATGGTTGTTGGCTATTCTCTTGGTGGTGGTACAGCTTTAGCACTTGCTGGAGCCGAGTTGCAACTAGAACATCTCAAACAACGCTGTAAAAAGAACCTAACTATCTTAAGTTTGGGAGAAAATATCCAGTGCATCGCTCAAGAACTACCAGAAAATAGCTATCAACTACGAGATCCCAGAATCAAACAAGCGATCGCTTTCAATCCGACAACTTCTCTAATTTTTGGCGAAACTGGGTTAACTAAGATACAAGTTCCTACCATAGTGTTAGCAGGTTCCGCCGATAAAACCACCCCAGCTTTAACTGAACAGATTGTGGGATTTGACAAGATCCCATCCCCAAAATCGCTAGTTGGTATTATTGGGGCTACTCATCTCAGTGTAAAAGACCCCAGCACTACATTAGATCAGGTTGGACAACCAAATACACCGATTAGTGGCGGTGAAGTTGTCGGCGAACAAGCAGCAGATGTTCGCAAGTATGTTAAAGCTATAACTTTGGCCTTTGCTTTTCAGATGACTCCAGAAGCTAAAAACTATGCTATCTTCCTGACACCAGACTATGCTCAGTTTGCTTCAACTGCGGCATTTCCCTTCCGTCTAATTACCCAGATTCCTCCTGATGCTATGGCAGTGGTGAAAGAATTTGTTGATAAATAATGGACTTTCAATTAAACAAATATAGGAATCCGATTTGATTAATGAACATATTTGCGTAGGGAGGGAACTCTTAACTGGAAAAAAGGGATTTAGGAGTGTACTGAGTTTTTTCAGAAATCAAATATGAGTCCTATATAGGACTTACGTATCATACATATTGACTATACTAATTTTGGGTTTTTGAACCATTTCTAATACCCAGAACAGTAAATATGCAGCAAAATCGGGGTTGCAATCAGCACCTGAAATATAAATTTGACTTAAGGCATATTATGGTTAATTGGTATAGTACCGGAAGTCCTAAAATATTTAATTTTGTGAGTAGCTTACTTAAGAATAGGGGTATGGGGAACGGTAGAAGTCGCCGCTTATTCTAACTATCCCTACTATTTTTATTTTGAGACCAAATAAAGCCTAAAATACTGATATTCGCTACAAATACCTGACGTTGAGATCGACCAATAGAGAATATAGTATTTTCATCTAAGTGGATGTCTGAAAACTTTTTGGTGTTGTATTCGAGACTTGTAGATCCCCCTAAATCCCCTGATAAATTGGGGGACTTTGATTCCAGTTCCCCCCCTTTTTAAGGGGAGCCAGCGCGGTCTTGGGGGTTTCCCCCATGAGCGACTGGCGTGGGCTAGGGGGGATCAAGCGAAATATTGAATACTTCTCAGACATCCTCTAAGTGGATTAACTACCTCACTCTATCAAGCATCCTCCCCAATCTATTTGGGAGAGTGTACTTTATTAATTTGGAATTCGCTGTAAGTATTATAAAACTTATAAAATTGACTTATACCAATTCTGTGTAAACTTTTTACTTGCTATAAGTATACTGCCTTGATAATAGCCCTAAAGTTGCTGTTAAAACTACACTAAATTTTTACAGTAAAAATAACTATTTACACATAAAATTTATAATGTATTCGTAAAAATAACAGAAGTTTAACAGTGTAAACAACTAGGAGTAGATGCCGAATGATGGTACATACGTATCCTATAAAAATCGTAAATTCTTTTTGAAAAAATCTGTCAATTAATTGTAGAGTGTGTTACCAAAATGTAGCATATCTTACAAATATTTCAAGATTCCAATATTAGTTCTGAAGCTAAATATTACAAACTAATTTCAAAACAAATGAAAACAAGTTATTTGATGTGAAATATGTTTGTGTATGTTTTGAAGTAACTTACTTGAAGTTCACAGAACTAAATGAGAGAGCATTGTTATCTTCTGCAAGCTACCGATTAACCAAAAATCAACAACAAAGAGCTTGTTTTATTTACTTAAATAATTAGTTTTACAATACACCTGTATATAAACTAATTTGGGATTCAGAATTAAACAATTATTCCATTTAACTCAAGCTTATGCAACTCTATACAACTCGTGAAATTGAACAACTCCAGCAACACGAAGACCTTTCTACCTTAATTGAAATTATGGAGTGGGTGAAAAACTTTTTAGGAAGGCCTCATCCTGGCTTAGGTAGACCCGGCGCAGTTTGCCCTTTTGTACCTTTCTCTCTCAAATCAAACAGTATTCGTCTAGCAGTTATTCACACAAAAGATTTGTATCCAGAAAAATTAGAAGAGATTGTTGGACGCTATCGAGATATATTTCTGCAAATAGATCCTCAAGAGCAGGAATTAGCAATTAATAAAGCTTTTTTACTTATTTTTCCTGACATCTATATAGAAGACGCTACTAATGTAGTAGATAGTGTCCAACAAAAACTTAAACCTTTGTTTGTTGAGTCAGGATTAATGATAGGAGAATTTCATAAACGTAATGAAAGTCCTGGTCTACACAACCCAAACTTTCGTCCACTTCGTAGCCCTATCCCCCTGTTGGCTATTCGGTTCATGGTTGAAGCTGACCTCCCTTTTCTTCAGAATCCTGCCGATCCACACTTACGTATTCGATATTTGGAAGCTTATTTAAAGAATTTTGAGCATAAATTTACAGATGAAATAAAGTTTAAAAATGCTCGTCAAGCATTGGCTTTAGCAAAAGAACAAATTAAACAAGAAAATTTGGTGAGTTCTTACATATAACAAATGTTTTAATTACAGGTTAGTTATTGAGCATAGGTATGGAGAATTAAAAGTCTTTAAAATTCATTGCGCCTTGAAATAAGTGAGATAAAAATCACGAATTTACTGCTAGTTGCAATTGCTTAATGCAGATAGCATCAAATCGTCATCAGGATGTAAATTATCGGACTACAGTAGAAGCGATCGCTAATTATCAATTAGTTAATATGAATACTTCAACAACTTGACTCTGATTTGTAATCATTGCGCACACATTTTTGTGAAAAAATTTCGGATTACTCTATTATTTGTGATATATAAAAGCAAATAATTTGGTAAATAAAATGGCAAAAGAAATAGAGCGTAAATATTTAGTGAGAGGAAATAGCTGGAGAGGATTAGCTGAAGGTAGTGTATATCGTCAAGGATATATTGCTACACAAGATAAAGCAACTGTACGCATACGTATAATAGGGGAAAAAAGTTATTTGACCATTAAAGGCCCCAATATAAAATATTCGAGATTAGAGTTTGAGTATCCTATTCCTGTTCAAGATGCTCAAGAAATACTTGAGACATTATGTCAACGTCCCTTTATAGAAAAAACTAGATATAAAATAGAGTCGGGTGGTTTTATTTGGGAAATAGATGAGTTTGATGGTGTTAATAAAGGACTGATATTAGCAGAAGTTGAACTCACTGATGAAAATCAACAAATTGAATTACCAAACTGGATTGGACAAGAAGTTTCTGATGACTCTAGATATTTCAACAGCAATTTAGTAAAATACCCTTTTTCACAATGGTAATAGAATGATATCAAAACTATGCGAATAGCCAAACGCAATGGTTGGAAAACAGAACCGATACCTTCTGTATGCAAAAATATAACGCTAGAAACAGTTTACTCACAGGAAGAATTCGACCGAATTGCTGCTGGAGTCATTCCAAAGCAGATGGAAGATAAGTGGTTCATTTTCTATGAGGCTCCTTGGCTATACTTGCATCGTAGTTGGACTGGTTTTTGCATTTTCAAAGTGCGTTTTGAGGTGATTGCAGAAACCGTAAAGATTGCAGAAGTGCAAGTAAATCGAGATCCAGCCCAGTACTCTAACACTGACGATCGGCGCGATGCTTCTATGTTAGCGATCTTGCTGGATTCACGATCTGAACGTGGTGTGCGAAATCATATCAAGTCGGGGTAATTAGTTATGATACCCACAGTCATTGCACCCCACCCCCAGCCCCTCCCCGCAGGCGGGGAGGGGAGACAAAGCGTAGCTTTGGCGGGATGGGGTTCTTGGGGTTTAGTAAGTAATCAAGCGGACATGATATCAAATGCTTAACTGGATTAAAGATCGATCCAGTAGTTCAGAAAAACCATAGTAGTACGCAGCATCACACTGCAAATATTTACAAAAGATGCCTGTGAGTATGAACTTAGCCATTAATTAGATTTTCTACAGTATCGGCATCGTTTGGTAATGCAGCTGTTAAAACTTCGCTGCCTTCTGTAGTAACTAAAACATCATCTTCAATGCGAATTCCTCGGACATCGGCGAATTCAGATAAACGCTGCCAATTCACCACATTCTGATATTTTGAACGCACATTGGCATCATTTAAAATTGCTGGTACTTGATAAAAACCAGGCTCAATTGTGACTAACATTCCTGGACGCAGGGGACGATTTAAACGGAGATAGCTTAAGCCAAAGCGATCGCTCCTTTGGCGTCCTTCTTCATACCCGGCTAAATCGCCCAAATCTTCCATATCATGCACATCTAAACCCAGTAGATGACCGATACCATGAGGAAAAAACAGCGCGTGGGCATCGATTTCTACTAAATCTTGGGGATTTCCTTGTAAAATGCCTAACTCCACCAAACCTTCAGCGATCGCTGTAGCCGCTAGCAGATGAATATCCCCATACTCTACACCAGGCCGGATTTTGGCAATACAAACATCATGGGCTGCCAACACTACATTATAAATATCTCTTTGGGTAGATGAAAACTTACCCGAAACTGGCCAAGTGCGAGTTACATCACCTGCCCAACCAGTTTCAGTCTCAGCACCAACATCAGCAAGTAGTAAATCACCTGGTTGCAAACTATGGTGATACTGCTCGTTATGCAAAACTTCACCGTGAACGGTGACAATACTGTTGTAAGAGGTAGTCATATTGTGGGCAATAATCACCCCTTCCATCGCTGCCCGAACTTCTGCTTCTAATTTGGCTTGGGGTGTTGCTGCCATCCCGGCTTTGTGAGCTTTGACAGTGACAGCCGCAGCTTTTCTCAACTCGGTTAATGCACCATCATCGTGGGTGAGGCGGAGTAAAACGATCGCCTTTGCTAACTCCAAGTCAATTCCTTGGGGAGGACTTTGTGGTAAAACCCATCTATTTAATAGCTGCGATTGCTGCGTCCAAGTAGCAGCATCTTGGACGGCAAGTGTAGCGGCATCTTCTAGCCAAGACTCTAATTCTGCCATTGGCCTTGCCACATCTGCCCCAATCTTCTCGGCTATTTCCTCGCGCGTTGGCATTTCTCCATGCCAAAGGGCGCTACTGGGTGACGGATCGTCGATGAATAGTTCTAGTTTTCCCACTTCTAGACGAATTGCCGCTTTTGGTAATGGCAGTCCGGCGAAATAAAGGAAATGACTGTTAGCCCGAAATGGAAAGGAATTTGCCGGAAAATTGCGCGGATTATTGCTACCCGACCACAGAATTGCCGGAAAATCAATCAGCTTGGCTAGTTGTTGCCGTCGGTGGCGTAAAGTATCGGCGAGGGAAGTAGAAGTTTGTGGGATAAGCATAAATGTAAACTCAAAGAAAAGGATAAAGGTGATAGTTTTGCCTGTATTTAGTCGTTATCGTCTTTATCGTCATCTTGTTTATTATTTTTGCGATCGCCATCTTTTTGATCGTTTTTGCGATCGTCATCTTTGTGGTCGTCATCTTTGTCGTTCTGGTTAGGTTGTAACTCTGGTTTTTGTTGCTCAATTGGTGCAAGTGGCTGCGGGGCTTCAACAACACAACTAACTAATCCTCCAGAAATTAGCGCTAAGTTGACAGCAGCAAAGATGCTTCTGAAGATTTTTATCCTCACGTTTTCGGTTTGCTTTAACATTGATTCTAGTTTTTGGAGATTGTATTCCTAATTTCTAAGGTACTGTATATAGTGGTTCTCATTTGGATTAACACAGGGTAGAGCGCACGATATGTAATCGCAACGGTCAGCATAAATTTCTAACGCACTCCTGATAAATAATATATTGCTGTCTAATTTTTAAGGCGACTCTAATGAGACAAATCATTACTCAAGTTGATGCTTTTACTAATAAACCTTTCGCAGGTAATCCTGCTGCTGTCTGTGTTTTGCCTACTTCCCAAAACGATCGCTGGATGCAAAACTTGGCGCAGGAAATGAATTTATCTGAAACAGCTTTTTTAGTTAAGCAGGATGATGGCTTTAATCTGCGTTGGTTTACGCCTACGGTGGAAGTGCCGCTTTGTGGCCACGCAACTTTAGCTAGTGCCCATGTACTTTGGTCAGAGGGACATTTGTCACCTGATGAAGTTGCACATTTTTATACTAAAAGTGGAGTGCTAATTGCGAAGTTACAAGGTGAGTGGATTGAGTTAGATTTTCCTGTAAATCACTCACAAGCTGCGATCGCACCTCCAGAACTAGGCCAAGCTTTGGGTGTACCCTACAAATCTGTCTTGCAGAATTCAATAGGTTATCTAGTGGAATTGGAATCTGAAGAATTGGTGCGGCAAATACAGCCTAATTTTCAACTGCTAAAAACCTTACCGATTCCTAATGTCATTGTCACCAGCCTCACACAATCTGATTCTCAATATGATTTCGTCTCTCGCTTCTTTGCGCCAGGATTAGGTGTTAATGAAGACCCCGTTACAGGGGCGGCTCATTGCTGTCTCGCTTGGTTCTGGCGCGATCGCTTGCACAAAAATGAGTTTTTGGCTTATCAAGCATCTAGTCGCGGTGGCGTGGTGAAGGTTTATTATGACGGGGGCGATCGCGTTTTTCTCGCCGGACAAGCGGTAACTGTGATGCGAGGGGAGTTATTTACCGCATCAACCTAATATTAAAAATCAATAATATCTGGCAAAAACTCACTATCAAAAACTTGGACAATGGAATAAGGACATTCCACTGGAAACGTATCTATTGGTAGTTCAGTTTCATTACTAGCAGCTTTCAATCCCCGATGATAGCACTGGGCTAAAACTTCTTCGGGATAAGACTTGAGGCTGGGACTCTCTTGCAGTAAATCTGCAATTTTGTAGCGCTGCTCATCAATCGTATTTCGCCAAGAGCCACTCCGCAAACTAGATTGATATTGCCACTTGAGCAAATGCTGTAATAATACTTCCAAGCGGCTTTTCAACTCTCGTCGTTCTGACCGTCCCAAGCTTTCAATCTCCTCAATCACAGCATTCCAGTCTACTTCTCTAAATTGTCCAGCACGAATGAGTTGTACAGTTTTTTCTGTCCATGCTGCAAAGTCTGTTTCATACAACTGGGCTGCACTTTTCGGAATCTGGGTCATGAGCTTTTTGCAATCTACCGTATACTAGCTAAATTGGAGATACTGTACGCCCATTTTAACGTCAACAAAACGATCGCATCTTTTTTGTTTGTTAGGGCAAACAATCGCATTGCAGAAGGTTGGCTTAAAATTGCACATCAATACAAACACTAAACCGCAAAAGCGTTCTTTTGCGAAGAAGCAACTGTCACAATATTTAAACAAGCCTATATTTTAATTTCAAAAATGTCTGCTAAACACAAAGATAGTAGAACTAGTATCCAATCTCGTGATTGGCCAATTGAGCAATTACCTGGACTGAGCCATGAAGAACAATCTCAACTCCAAAATTGTGGGATTACTAGCACAGTAGCGCTAGTCAAACAAGGGAAAACTCTAGAGTCAAGACTAGCGTTAGCAAATAAACTACAGATTCATCTTCAGTATGTAAATAAATGGATGGCTTTAGCTGACTTGGCACGTATTCCCAGTGTCGGGACACAATATTGTGGTTTATTGCTTCATGCAGGTATTGGTTCTGTAGTGCAGTTAGCTCAAACTCCCATTCACAGATTGCACCAACAAATCATGCGCTTGCAAGTAGCAACAATGCAGCGACGAGATTTGTGTCCAACACTTGAGCTAGTACAACAGTGGAGTCAGCAAGCGAAAACAATCATTAGTTAGGAGTTAGGAGTTAGGAGTGAGGAGTTAAAACTTATAACTCATAACTCATAACTCATAACTCATAACTCATAACTCATAACTCTTCACTCTTTAACTAAAACACCATTAAGAAAAATATCAGCGAGTCCTTCGGCCATTTCCTGCATTTGTTGGGGAGAGGCATCAGGTTCCATGAGGGTGTTGTTGGAAAAACCTGCGATCGCAAACATTCCTAAGAAAACTTTCGCAACTAACTTTGCGTCCCCTTGACGATAAATACCTTTATCCATTGCTGTTTGAAAGAATGCTTCGCCGACATCAGTCATTTTAGTAATGACTTCTAATTGAATGCGATCGCGCAAATCGGGGTGAAATTGCACCTCCATAAAACAAACGCGCATCAAATCGGCATTTTTTTGAAAATTCCACATCCGACGGCGCATCACTTGAGCGACGGCTTTATAGCTGCCCATTTCACTCAATTCTGTGAGCAAATCTGTAAGAATCTCTACCCAGCCATTCGTGGCTACTTCTACCAAAATTGCTTTTTTATTCGGAAAATGACGAAATAGAGTACCTTCAGCTATACCTGCCGTTTGTGCTAAGTCGCGGGTGGTAGTGCCGTCAAATCCCTGAGAGGCAAACAACCGTTGCGCTGCCTGTAAAATCCGGGTGCGCGTCTGAGCCTCTGAGGGCGGGGAAGAATTAAAAACTCGCATAACAGTTATGGTTAGATATCCGTAACAAGACTTGTAGCATTATTGTCTAACATCAAGTGAAAGAGCCACTGAAAGCTTAATACAAGATTAACGCTCTTTTGCTAAGTATCCTGTTATTTAGGTAATGTAACTTTATCTTACTTCTCGCTTATGAACCAGAGCAGTCGGTCAATTTTAGATTTTAAATTGGGGACTTCGACTTCGCTCAGTCGAACGATTTTGGATTGGTCAGATCGAGTATCTGTCATATTGCGGCGGTTGTTTATCATTTTCTTGACTTTAATTATCTTTTCGTGGGGATTGCTGCCAGAAATTGCTCTTGCTCAAACTCAGACAGCACCTCCTCAAGAAACTAAAACTCAAACCCAGCCAGTTGAAACTTCAATCCAACCTTATCTCGATCGAGTTATTAAGCAATTAACGGAGTTTCGCCTCGACAATGGTTTGAAATTTATTATCTTGGAACGACATCAAGCGCCCGTGGTTTCTTTTCTCACTTATGCGAATGTGGGTGGTGTGGATGAGCCAGATGGTAAAACTGGTGTAGCTCACTTTCTAGAACATTTGGCATTTAAAGGCACAACGCGCATTGGTACACAAGACTACAAAAAAGAAAAACCGCTACTAGATACCTTAGAGCAGTTGAATGCTCAAATTAAAACAGCGAAAGCCAATGGCAGAAAAGCTGAGGTTATTAGGTTACAAACTGAGTTTGAGCAAGTGGAATCGCAAGCAGGCAAGCTAGTCAAGCAAAATGAATTAGGGCAAATTGTCGAACAAGCGGGTGGCGTGGGTTTAAATGCCAATACTTCAACCGAAGCGACTCGTTATTTTTATAGCTTTCCTGCCAATAAGCTAGAACTTTGGATGTCGTTGGAGTCAGAACGATTTCTCGATCCGGTAATTCGTCGTGAGTTTTATAAAGAGAAAGATGTAATTTTAGAAGAACGACGGATGCGGATAGAGAATTCACCTATTGGACTGATGGTGGAAAAGTTTATCGATACTGCTTATAAAGCCCATCCCTACAGGCGTCCGGTGATTGGTTATGACGAAGATATCCGCAATCTGACACCAGAAGATGTCCAAAAGTTTTTTGATACTCACTACGTACCGAGTAATTTAGCGATCGCTATTGTCGGAGATGTCAATCCCACTCAGGTGAAAAAACTGGCGCAAACTTATTTTGGCCGCTTTCAAGCCAAAACCAAAGCTGTTGAACAAATCCCAGTAGAACCGCCACAACAACAAACACGGGAAGTTACTTTACAGCTACCTTCTCAACCCTGGTATTTAGAAGGTTATCATCGTCCGGCAATTACTCATCCAGATAATGCCGTCTATGAAATCATTGGCAGTTTATTAAGTGATGGGCGCACATCGCGGCTATATAAGTCTTTGGTAGAAAAGCAACGTTTGGCGCTAAATGCTCAAGGTTACAGTGGATTTCCTGGAGATAAATACCCAAACTTGATCTTTTTCTATGCTCTCACAGCTCCTGGTCATACAGTTGATGAGTTGGCGGTGGCTTTGCGTCAAGAAATTGACAAATTAAAAACTGAGCCTGTGGCGGCAACTGATTTGCAACGAGTGAAAACCCAAGCACGGGCGGGTTTGTTACGTACTCTCGATTCCAATATGGGCATGGCTCAACAATTGTTGGAATATGAAGTGAAAACTGGCTCTTGGCGGAATTTGTTTAAGCAGTTGGATGACATTTCAGCAGTGACGACGGCTGATATTCAACGGGTGGCAAAGGAAACTTTTACGCCGAAAAATCGCACGATTGGGAAGCTGTTGTCGAAAGCAGCATGAACAACAAACCGCAAAGGGCGCACAGGAAAATAGATATGCAGAAGTACAAGGTGAAAGCTAAAAGGCAGATAGCGTTGAAAATTCAAAAT
Organism: Nostoc sp. DedSLP04; assembly: GCF_034530775.1. Lineage (NCBI taxonomy): Bacteria > Bacillati > Cyanobacteriota > Cyanophyceae > Nostocales > Nostocaceae > Nostoc > Nostoc sp. DedSLP04. Next base: position 14,445 of record NZ_JAVRCL010000022.1, read on the forward strand.
AGCAAAGGGTTGATTTATGCTTTGGTTGGTGTTTTTGCGTGCTTACTTTTAACTTGTAATTTTTCTCTGGCGGCGACGGCTGAGGCAAAACATTACACAGAATTGCAGCTACCACCGCTACCTGAGATTAAGTTACCCAAGTATGAGCGGTTTGTGCTGCAAAACGGCTTGGTTGTCTATTTGATGGAAGATCGTGAGTTACCGTTGGTGAATGGTACAGCGTTTGTACGGACAGGAAATCGCTTGGAACCAATGGAGAAAGTCGGGTTGGCTGGTTTTACAGGCGCGGTAATGCGAACTGGAGGAACTAAGAACCATTCGCCTGATGAACTCAACGAGATATTAGAACAACGGGCAGCATCTGTGGAAGTTGGTATTGGTGAAACTTCTGGAAGTGCTAGCTTTGACGCATTGAGTGAAGATTTAGAGACAGTGTTTGGGCTATTTGCTGAAGTGCTGCGATCGCCTGTATTTGCTCAAGAAAAGCTAGACTTGGCGAAAACTCAAGCCAAAGGTGGCATTGCCCGTCGAAATGACAATCCAGATGGGATTGCTAATCGGGAATTTAAAAAATTAATCTATGGCAAAGATAGCCCTTATGCTCGCACCATAGAGTATGCAACGGTGGATAAAGTTGAGCGTGAGGATTTGCTCAAGTTTTATCAGCAATATTTCCACCCCAATAATATGATTTTGGGAATTGTGGGCGATTTTGAGAGTAAGAAAATGCGATCGCTCATTCAAGCTAAGTTTGGCGATTGGCAGCGTAACCCAGGTATTGCTAAACCCACATTACCAAAGGTTTCACCAGCTAATACAGGTGGAGTCTTTTTTGTCAATCAGCCCCAACTGACGCAAAGTAGTGTGCTTATCGGGCATTTGGGCGGACGTTTCGACAATCCCGATTATGCAGCGCTGGATGTATTGAATGGAGTGTTAAATGGATTTGGTGGACGCTTATTTAATGAATTGCGATCGCGTCAAGGTTTAGCTTACTCTGTCTACGGCCAGTGGAGTCCCCGTTTCGATTATCCTGGCATATTTATCGCTGGTGGAGAAACGCGATCGGATGCTACTGTCCAGTTTGTCAAAGCCTTACAAGCCCAAATCAAGCGCACCCAAACTCAAAGAGTAACGGCAAAAGAACTGGCTTATGCCAAAGAGTCTACACTCAACTCCTTTGTATTCAACTTTCAAGACCCTAGCCAAACCTTATCACGCTTGATGCGATACGAATATTACGGTTATCCTGCTGATTTTCTCTTTCGCTATCAAAAAGCCGTCGCCGCCACCACAGCAGCCGATGTCCAACGGGTAGCACGAGAATATCTCAAACCAGAAAAGATTGTAACTCTAGTAGTGGGGAATGAAACCGCTATTCAACCGCCATTGACACAGTTAGCAAAACAGGTGACACCAATAGATGTAACGATTCCTGGTTCGCAGCCACAGGCGAAGAATTAATAGCGTAGATGGGTAGATACTCAGTATCCAAATAAAATCGCAAGGCTCAGATCCCCGACTGTCTAAGAAATCGGGGATCTTGTTTTTAAAATAATTATCTCCATTATCAGGAAACGACTAAGGACAAATTGGAGTAACAAGTAGAAACTAAATCAGGAACCAAAACCTCTGGGAACTCCAGAGGTTTTTCTCTATTGATCGTAGAAGCGATCGCTCCAGCATACACTTCTATGAAGCAGTAAAATTGTCGCCCCTATCAGGTCAACTAGAGTAAGCTAAATTTAGGTTTTAACTATCGGGAGTGGAGATGATGTTGTTGGAATTAAAGCGCATCCATGTTCCACCAGGACAAAGAGTGCTACTGCGAGATGTAACCTGGCAGGAATTGGAAACAATTCTAGAAGATTTAGGGGAACACCGTGCTGCACGAATTGTTTATGATAGGGGAATGCTGGAGATTATGGCACCACTGCCAGAACATGAATATGACAAAGAAATTATTAGCGATTTAGTCAAAGCTCTTTTGGAAGAATTAGACATTGAGTTTAGATGCCTTGGTTCTACCACTTTCAAAAACCAAGCAATGGCTCAAGGTATAGAACCCGACCAGTGTTTCTATATAAAAAATGAATCTAAAATTCGCGGCAAAAAGCGGCTAGATTTAGCAGTAGATCCTCCTCCAGATTTAGCTCTAGAAATTGATATTACTTCTCGCACTCATCCTAATATTTATGAAGCGCTAAAAGTACCTGAGCTTTGGCGTTTTGATCGAGGTAAGCTCCAAATTAATGTTCTGCAAGACGGACACTATATAGAATCTCAACAAAGCCTAAATTTTCCTCTATTCTCAGTAATTGAAGCAATTCCCCAATATCTAGAGCAAAGTACAACAGCAGGCAGAAATGCAACGCTCAAAGCTTTTCGTCTTTGGGTACAAAAACAGATACAACAGCAATAACTTATGCTGTCACCAGAATTCACAACATACACCGGGTTTCAAGTTAGTGAAGTACACAAGCCAAGTCTCTAATTTAAGTAGAATTAAATACGTTATAAGCCAAAAACCCAGATGTAGAGATGCGATTTATTGCGTCTTGCAAGACCCTTATTTCATCAAACTCATTCTCGATTATGCGAACGGTGAACTATAACTAGATCAAATGAAGGAGTGTGAGGGGTAGAGAGTAGATTAATACTGGCATATTCAATAGCGCTAGATATAGAAGAGTAGTTGAGGTTCTTCTTTTTTGGTTTATTATCTAATTAGTAAACGCGTAATATTTTTATCTGCTAAAGCGGTTATGGAGCTACAAATAAAATGACTGTTTTATTATTTGCCATCCTGTTGGCAATTAACTTAGGTGCTGGATGTTATTTGACTCTAGCTAATCCTCTAAAAGTCTCAGAGCAAACATCAACTAAACTTATTTTTATTATTCGACCAAAAGTATTTTTAGGTTTGGGAATATTTTTTAGTCAATTGTTTGTTTTATTTTTATTTGCGTCTATTGTATTTACACCTATTACACAACTTGTCTGCAATCGTTATCCAAACAATATATCTACTTCAAATATTGATTTGAGTGCGGGACAAAATACTCTAACAGTGATGTGTAAGTTAACAAAAAATAATTGGTTAGGTCGAGAACAGAGTCAAACGCTAGTTTCTGAGTTACTAGAGGCTAAATTGGAAACCCAGATTGATACTGATGGTCAGGCTAAGTATTATAAATATAACATTTTACTATTAAATGATAGAGATAGTTTTCCTTTTTCACGCGCAGGATATCCAAAATTTAACCTTGAAAAATTGCAATTAATAGTATCAAGAATTAATAATTTTTTGAAAAACCCTATAGAGAATAATTTAGCAGTTATACTTGATGAGACTTTTACGGGTTACATTTCTGTCATGATTACTGTATTCTGTGGAATATTAGCGTTGCTAGTAGCGTCACTAGGTTTATTTATCACTTGTAATTTTGACAAGGAAACAAATACTGTAAAGCTTAGTCGTTACAGGTGGTTTGGAACGTTAGGAAAAACAGTTTTTCAATATTCTTTGAACGAAATTACTGGTATTAAGCTTGAACGGATTGATACTAGTATAGGCGAATACTTTTTTCGGGTTATTTTAATACTAGAATTGGGTGATAATCTACTATTAACGCCCAATTATACTTCAAATTATATAAATGGAGATTTTATAGTTAAAGTAACTAAAGATTTTCTGGAACTAAAACATAAAGATAGTGCTAGATAAAAGCGTGAGATTGGTTTCTTTGAAGTCATTACTACCGCATTTTTATTTATGTTTGTTAAACCAAAAATATTTTTATCATCGCTTGCATTATTACTCAGTTTTGCAAGCCTATTTCTTAGCGCTTGGATTATTCTTCCTGCTCCAAATATGTTTTTACTCACACTAGCAGTAGGAGCGCCAGAAGTCAGTCCTTGGTTATTTTTATTAAATTTGCTCTTTTTATTGCTGTCTTTATTCTATATCCGTCGCCGTCAACTCCAACGTTTAGTTTGCATTTTCAGTTTAATCGGATTGCTAATTTGTGGATGGGTGCTAGTGAATATCCCACTAACTCAAATGCAGATGGCTAAAGCGATGAAACAAGGGTTGGGAGCAAATTATCTAGAGCAAATTCCAGTCCAAGTAAGGGCTAATATGCAAACCCATCCTTTTAACTTAATTAATTTCTTTCGGGGTATTCCATTAGGTAAAACGCGTCATCAAAAAGATATTCTCTTTGCTTCTCCTGGGGGAGTGCCTTTAAAAATGGAAGTTTACCAACCCCCAGAGGTAGGAAAATATCCAGCAGTGGTAGTAATTTATGGTGGAGCTTGGCAATATGGCAATACTCATGCCAATACCGAGTTTAATCAATATATTGCTAATCATGGATATACAGTATTTGCGATCGACTATCGACACGCACCTAAATATCAGTTTCCATCTCAGTTAGATGATGTGCGTACAGCCCTAAATTTTATTCGCAAACATGCAGCTGAATATGAAGCCGATTCAGAACGTATGGTACTTTTAGGACGTTCTGCTGGGGCACATTTAGCAATGCTAGCGGCTTATCAACCCGATGCACCACCCATTCATGCTGTGGTGAACTATTACGGGCCTGTTAACTTAACTGAAGGATATAAAACACCACCAAATCCCGATCCTATAAATTCTCGCGCTGTTTTAAAAGCATTTCTTGGTGGTTCTTTAGAAGAATTGCCTAATCGGTATGAAATTGCTTCACCGATAAATTACCTAACGCACCCTTTACCGCCAACTTTATTAATTTACGGCAGTCGCGACCATTTGGTGCAAGCGCGATTTGGCAGACAGATGTATGAACGTTTACATGACTCTGGCAATACTGCGGTTTTTCTCGAAATTCCTTGGGCAGAACACGCTTTTGATGCTGTTTTCAACGGTGTGAGCAATCAATTAGCGTTGTATTATACTGAGAGATTTTTGGCTTGGGCGTTGTTAAAGCAATGATTTGATTCGCAGACTTATTCACAAGTATTAAAAACTCAGCACTCCTTACTCCTTTTGAGGCCAGCGCCAGTTATAGCGATTCCATTGATACATTCCTTGAATTTCATACTCAGCGCCGTTTAAAAAGCGGACGACACAATTAGTAGAGGAATCATCGCTGCATCTACGCCCGTCGTAGACATCGCTAATTTCCTCAACCTTAATTACCATACAGGGGAACCATTCCCGCTTACAAGGGCCATCTTCTTGCACCCATTCCCATAGTGCATTGGAAACTTCAATGCGATCGCCTACTCTTAACTTTAATGCATCCTCAAAATAAGAATACTTGTCAAAATGATATGACTCAACCCGATTCAGCCACTGTAAACCATAGCGTTGGCGAATAAATTGTACCGTTCCAGAATCCTTTTCCAGCAACCAGTCGTTGAGTAATTGCACTTTCCAAGTGCGGTTGCGTTGTTCTTCCTCCTTAACAAATTTTAAAAATGCTTCTAACTCTTCTGGGGTAAGTTCGTCTAGAGGATTAGCAATATTTGACATCCCAGACGTAGAATTTCCCTGAATTTGCTCAACCACTTGCAGTAATATCTGTTTCTGCGTGTCAGTGAGAGGACAGCTTGCTGCATCACAATCATTAAAGGCTGCGAACATAGCTACTTCAATCTCATCTGGAGTCATAAGTTCATAGCAATTGAGGGGTTATTCCCCTAATTATTACAAATGTTAAATTCAAGTCTCCAATCACCCTGTAGTTAAATTCAGGTAAGCTGAGGTTGTAAGTTAAATATTGTTTGCTAAATTAACTCACGGGGTCTTTTATGCGGTTGCGTTCACTCACGGTGGTTTTTATTTCATGTCTCATTACTTTTCTATCGTGGGTGATTATTCCCCCAGCTGTAGCCCTGACACAGATTAAACTATTTGATGTCTCTTATAAAGATTGTCCACCAGAACTAGCACAAGGGGCTGTTATCAGTAGTGGTAGCGCTGCTGCCAATTGTTTTCTTGTCGTTGGCAAAGCCGAAAATGGCACTAATAAAACAGTCTACGACGCAGATATTTTTGGACGCATCTATGATGCTAATAATGACTCGGTGATGCAAAACCGCACTCGCTTAGGCTCTATTACCGAGGTACCACCAGGTATTAGCGATTTTGAATTGAGAATTTCTGTAGCTGCAAATCAACCTACTCCGTTGAAGCTAAAACAGTTTAAGGCTGCGGGGTTTAGCGGTCAAGTGCGTAAGTAATTCGTAATTCGTAATTCGTAATTCGTAATTCTTAGTACGGCTAGGTAATTAGAAACCCTGTAAAAAATCGTAGAGACGCTTGTATACTTAACGTCTCTACACAATTCTTTACCAAGGTAGTAATCAAAATCCTTCTATAAGGGCAGGCTAGCTGGAATGGCACTCAGAAGACTACTAACTAGATTGAGTGCTAAGAAAGCTAAGATCGGCGAAAAATCCATACCGCCCAATGGGGGAATAATTGAGCGGAATAGATTCAGATAAGGATCGGTTATCTGGGCTAAAGCGGCAAATGGCTGGTTATACCAGTTGATTGTCGGGAACCAGGTTAGCAAAACCCGGATAATTAGCAAATAGCTATAAAAGGTGACAAAGGTAATTAGTGTCGTAATCAGTAAACTCATGGATAGCTTTGTTTCCTACTAGGTGTCAAACGCGGTCTTATGTTTTAATTTTAATTTAGTCCAAAGTCAAAAGTGTTTGCGGATTTCACGTTTACCACACTTGACACTTTCACCACGCCTGAACAAACTTCAGGAGTCTTTAGTGAGGGAGCGCTCATTGGTTGCTTGGGGTGAACCGCCATTAACATTTCCTAGTTGCTTTCGCACTTCATCAATTGTGGCATTTAGCTGGGCAATTTTATCTTCTAGCGATCGCCTGGCCGTCTCTATACCAGCACTCTCACTTTCTGAGGCTTTCATCTGACGCCGCTTTGCTGCTATTTTTTTCGCTTCGGCTTGACTATCTGTCAGTTCTGTCTCCTCTTCTATTAGCAATTCTGGTTCGCGGCGAGAAGCAATCAGTGCCCCGATAACACCGCCAAATACGCCACCAACAAAGGCCCCTGCTACAAAACCACTGCCAAAACCATCTCGCTGACTCATATCTTTACCGCCTTCAACAAACCTTGCAACTTTTACAGTAGTTATGCTATTTTCCTGCCCTAGCTGCATACTAGCTTAAGTCCCAAAGATGCGATCGCCTGCATCTCCTAATCCCGGTACAATATATCCCTTACTGTCCAGTTTTTCGTCAATAGTAGCCGTGTAAATTATTAAACCTGGATAAGCTTCACTCAATTTTTGCAAAGCTGGTGGAGCTGCTACTACACAAACAATCCGCGTCAGGGCAGGGTCAGCACCCCGTTGTGTCAATTCTGCCATTGCTGCCATAATCGATCCTCCGGTTGCCAACATTGGATCGGTAACTAACACTCGTGTTTGGGGGTCAAATTTTTCTGGTAACTTGTTCAAATAACAATGAGGTTGCAGTGTCTCTTCATCTCGCGCCAAACCAAGGTGGTAAATCGATGCTAAAGGCAATAAAGTCTGCGCCCCCTCTAGTAATCCTAGCCCAGCTCGCAGAATCGGCACTACTGCCATAGGCACTTGCGGATCGATTACCGTTGCTGCACAGGTATCTAAGGGACTCTGTACTGTTGTTTCTTGGGTCGGCAACCAGTCTCGTGCAGCTTCATAAGTCAGCCATCTTCCCAACTCAGTCATGGCACTGCGGAACAATACTGAAGGCGTGCCTGCATCACGGGCAACTGCCAGCCAGTGTTTGATCAGGGGATGGGGTGGAACATAAACGCGCAATTGTAGCGTCATAGCCAGAAATAGGCGCCTTTTGATTGTATAAGAACTGAAACACCATAATACTCTTTCCTGCATCCGGCTGACAGCTTAAAATTAACAATCTCAATTTTTATTGATAAAGTCTTTCATTAGTAGTTGACATTAATTCTCAATCAAGGTTATATTCTTATACAGTGTTCTCCTCTCTTTTAAGGATCGGCAGACGGGATTAGTCAGCAGTAGCAGGCTCGTCCCTCTTTTTTTTATTTGTCATTGGTCATTTGTCATTGGTCATTGGTCATTGGTCATTAGTTAAATTAAATATTGATTGACTCTAGACAAAGGACAAATACTTTTCTACGAGACGCTACGCCTTAGCAAAGCTTTCGCTTTAGCGATACGCTCAGTACAAATGACAAAGGACAAAGGACAGAGGACAAATGACAAATGATAAATGACGCGATCGTGATTGGGTCTGGGATTGGCGGATTAGTAACAGCGACCCAGTTAGCGGCGAAGGGAGCGAAAGTACTGGTACTGGAACGTTATTTGATTCCAGGTGGTAGCGCTGGTTATTTTGAACGCCAAGGCTATCGATTCGATGTTGGCGCATCAATGATTTTTGGGCTGGGACAGAACGGTACTACTAACTTACTCACCCGTGCATTATCAACTGTAAATGTTAGCCAAGAAGCGATCGCAGATCCGGTACAGATTCACTATCATTTACCCCAAGGTTTAGACTTGAAGGTTGACCGGGTTTATGAAAAATTTTTGCAAAATCTTACTGCTCATTTTCCCCATGAAGAACAAGGGATTCGTCGCTTTTATGACGAATGCCAAAAAGTATTCAAGTGTCTCAACAGTATGGATTTGCTGTCACTGGAAGAACCTCGGTATTTACTGCGGGTATTTTTCCAGCATCCTTTGGCGTGTCTCGGTTTAGCCAAGTATCTGCCGCAAAATGCCGGGGATGTGGCGCGGCGTTACATCAAAGACCCGCAATTATTGAAGTTTATCGACATGGAATGTTATTGCTGGTCGGTGGTTCCATCAGATATGACACCAATGATTAATGCTGGAATGGTCTTTTCTGACAGGCATTATGGCGGAGTTAACTATCCCAAAGGCGGAGTCGGACAAATTGCTCTAAAACTGGTGGAAGGTCTAGAAAAGGCTGGAGGTCAAATTCAGTACCAAGCTAGAGTCACCAAAATTCTTACAGAACAGCGAAAAGCAGTAGGTGTGCAACTGGCTAATGGTAAAGTATATCGGGGTAAACGCATAGTTTCTAATGCTACGCGCTGGGATACATTTACACAATTATTACCAGTAGAAGCAATGCCAGATAATGAGAAAAAATGGCAACAAAACTACCAAAAATCTCCAAGCTTTTTGAGTTTGCACATCGGGGTAAAGGAGTCAGTTTTACCTACGGAGACAGAGTGTCACCATATTTTGCTGGAAGACTGGGAAAAGATGACAGCAGCAGAAGGCACAGTGTTTGTTTCGATTCCGACATTGCTTGACCCAGATTTAGCACCAAATGGATATCACATCATTCATGCCTTTACGCCTCACTGGATTGATGATTGGCAAGAACTTTCTCCAAGTGAGTACGAAGCAAAAAAAGAAAAGGCAGCTTGGCGAATTATTGACCGCCTAGAGAAGCTTTTTCCGGGTTTAGATGCCGGATTGGATTATTTAGAAGTGGGAACGCCACGCACACATCGCCGCTTTTTGGGTCGTGAGGATGGCACTTATGGGCCAATTCCCCGACGTAAATTGTGGGGGTTATTAAATATGCCCTTTAATCGCACAGCTATATCAGGACTTTATTGTGTAGGAGATAGCACTTTTCCAGGTCAAGGTTTGAATGCAGTTGCTTTTTCTGGATTTGCTTGCGCCCACCGTATTGCTGTAGATTTAGGATTTTAACTACAGATACAGCCTCCGCAAAAAACCTAGTAAGCGGATAGCGTTACTAGTGAAACTGGTAGCTACCCCAACACTCTGAGTAACTCTCAATACGTTTTGGTTAAGAAAGTTATCTGTTAAAACGAGTTCTTTGAGCGAAGGTAGAAGAAAGTGTTGGGGAAGCAAGAGTATTTAAATTTAATCTCTTCACTTTAAGTGCCTCCAAACGACCTTCCCAGCTTATCTAAACCGTATTGAGATGGGTAGCAAATACAATCAAAAAGTTACTAATTTTAGTACTTTTGCTAACACAATAGTAAGTGTTGTTACTCTTGGTCTGGTATTTTTTGGTTCCGAAAATTAGCTAACTCTGATGCTAAAGTCTCTTCTAATGCATCTAGAATCGCTTGGGGATCAACAGCTTCCTTCATTATTTGGGCCTGCGGATCGGAGCGATTTTTGACATTGGGAATATCTTGGCGTAATTCTTCAACTAAAGCGATAAGTTTTGCGATTTTCTGCTCAGAGAGCAGATTAAGCTGAAGGCTAAGTTGCGCCCGTTGCTCTGCTAATTTTTCCTGACGCTCTTGTTTTATCAATACCCCTGTTGTTACTAACAGGGAACCTGCGGTCAGTGAAAATTGTAGCCAAGAAAATGGCGGGGGATCGAATCTTGATATGCCTAAACGTCGTGGTAAAACATTGGGTGTTACCCACAGAATAATTCCTAACAGGATGCTATACAGGAATACCGGACGACCAAAAAAGGCTGTTACCGTTTCTACAAACCGTTGATGTTGAGGTACGTCTTTCTCATAACGTCTGTGCAGGTCAATAATAGTCTCGATATTTTGACTAATCGCTTCCGGCAATGGGGCAGTGGGCAAAATGGTTTGGCAAGGTGCTGAAGCTGATACTTGCGGTGAATCTTTTGGATTTGGTTTATCTTGGGAAAACATGGACAGTTTACTTGCAGTACTGATTTCTCTAAATCAATAACTCAAGTTTCAGCTATATATGTATACTTTTAGGTAGAAAAATAGATAAAAGTACCTATAGACAGATTTTGGGAAATTGCTATTGCTGTTGGATCAAGCAGATATATTGAAACAGAATCATAGCATCAATTTTCTTGTTTCAATATTGTATTTGAGATATAGTGATTTGTTAAAACTATAGTTGATTATATATTTTTTAGATATGTCATTTTGATGTCAATGCTATGTCAGGATAACACTCATGTTTATGTGGTATGCCTATCGAATATCTAATGTAGATTTCGCAATAAAAGCTTTCAGTGACACAATTGAGGCATTGCAGCTCACGCCGGAGAAATAGTCATCAGCGGCGATACGCAAACGCATTCGTGCGTGGATGCAATAGATTACGCCACGCTCAAAATCGGTTCGGTTGGTTCTTTACCATGCCTTTTCACTGCAATTTACTAAACTTTTCATAATTGTGCTTTAATGGTGGGCGGCTTTTGTTCGTTCAAGAATTTTCCTCACACACAACGCGATCGCTGATGCTACTCACACACAAAGAAAACATTGTAAAATTTAGCTGGCTTCTACCCAGCTTCTTAAGCTTAATCCTGCTTGGCTCTACTGTTAAAGCTAATGGTGCGATGCCTGCGGCGGGCGTAGGCATCGCTAATTGGCATTTTGATAGCAATCGCAATCATCTGGACTTCACCACAGATGAAAATGTTCAACCGAAAGTGCAATTACTTACCAACCCGACTCGTTTGGTAATTGATTTGGCTGGAGTTACATTAGGATATCCACAGACTAGTCAAAGAGTGGGCCCAGTAATTAAAGACATCCGCATCGAGCAGTTTAATGCAGAGACTACCCGCATGGTAGTTACTTTAGCACCCGACTACACCTTTGATTTAGCACAGGTGCAACTGCAAGAGGAATCCCCCAATCATTGGTCTGTGCAGTTACCCAAGCCAATACGATTAACTGCAACCCAGCCGCAATATTTAGAAATAACTCCGAGTATTTCTCCAAGAGTGAATGATAATAGCACTCTCTTTGCTGGTGTGGTTCCAATGCATTCACCGATGAAAGCGCTGGAACCTCAAATTAAAGCCTTGATGAGTCGCTACAGCTTTCTGAAAACAGGAATGTTTTTTCTAGATTTGGATACTGGGGATTATTTGGATATTGGAGGCGATCGCGTTTTCCCGGCTGCTAGTACAATTAAACTGCCAATACTTATCGCTTTTTTCCAAGATTTAGATGCTGGTAAAGTCACCCTTCAGGAAAACCTGACGATGCGGCGTGACTTAGTTACCAATGGTTCTGGAAGTATGCAATATGAGCGAGTTGGGAAGAAGTACACAGCTTTGGAAACCATCACTAAGATGATTACCATTAGTGATAATACTGCCACCAACATGATTATCGATCGCTTAGGTGGAGCGGCGAAACTAAATCAGCGTTTCCGTAGTTGGGGACTGAAAGACACGGTAATTCGCCATCTTTTAGCTGATTTGAGAGGAACCAACACCACAAGTTCTCAAGATATGGCGCGGGTGCTGGCTTTAGTTGTGAATAACAAGTTAGTTTCGCCCCAAAGTCGGGAGCAAGCCTTAGATATTCTGCGTCACACCACAATTCATACACTGCTTCCCGCCGGTTTGGGGAAAGGTGCAGTTATCGCCAACAAAACCGGAGATATTGGGTTTCTTATTGGCGATGCGGGATTTGTGACTATGCCCAATGGTAAGCGTTACCTGGCGGCTATCTTCGTTACCCGTCCTTATAAAGACACAAGAGGGAGAGACTTTATCCGTCAAGTTTCCCAATTAGTTTACAATTATCTGAATCAGCCGAATCCAGTTGCTGCGGTTGATTCACCTAATAGTGTTACGAGATAGGAGTAGGGCGCAAAGCTAGCTGCGCATAGGTGTCAAGTTAACGTGAAAGCCCTATAATCATCTGATATTAAGTCCACTCGCCTATCCGCGTCACCCCACCCCGGTTTTGTCTAAAGCCAAAACCGCCCCTCCCCTTGCCAAGGGGAGGGGTTGGGGGAGGGGTAAAGTATATGTGGGGAGAAGCATTTGAGCTTAAGTTGACACCACTGCACAGATGTGCGTCCCTACAGTAATTAGATAATTGTGATTTTACTTGCGGCTTTAGTAGCTTTTTCCCTAGCCTCTTGGACATTCACACCTTTCGTCAAAGCTACGCCCATTCGCCGATATGGATGAGCATTAGGTTTACCAAATAATTTAATATCTACATCTTTTTCCGACAAAGCATCGGCGACACCACTAAAAGCAATAGAATCAGATTTTTCTGAAGCTAAAATCACCGCACTGGCTGAGGCTCCTAGCTGTTCAATATGAGGAATTGGCAAGCCTAAAATAGCTCTTAAATGTAGTTCAAATTCGTTAAGATTTTGTGAGATTAATGTCACCATTCCCGTATCGTGGGGTCTGGGAGAAAGTTCTGAAAAAATCACTTCATCTTTAGTAATGAAAAATTCAACGCCAAAAATTCCGGCTCCTCCTAAAGCATCAGTAACTTTTATCGCTATTTCTTGGGATTTTAATATTTTATCTTCAGAAATTTCTGCGGGTTGCCACGATTCTTGATAATCGCCTCTTTCTTGGCGATGACCAATAGGAGAACAGAAAATTGTCGGTGCATTCCACTGTTTAATTGTTAGTAAAGTTATCTCAATTTCAAAGTTAATAAATTCTTCTACAATGACTTTTTGACTATCTCCTCTAGAATTAGCGATCGCATAATTCCAAGCCTTCTCAACTTCAGTCTTATCCTGCACTACAGATTGACCTTTCCCAGATGATGACATCACCGGTTTAACAACATTGGGAAAGCCAATTTTATCCGAAACTGCAATTAATTCTTCTAGAGTTGTTGCATAACCATATTTAGCCGTTCTAATGCCCAATTCTTGATGTGCCAGTTCCCGAATTCGATCGCGGTTCATTGTATAGTTAGTAGCAGCCGCAGTCGGAATAACTGTAATCCCTCGCTGTTCAAATTCGATGAGTTTTTCGGTTCGGATTGCTTCAATTTCTGGTATAATAATATCTGGCTGATATTTTGTCACTACAGCTTCTAAATCATCAGCACTGAGCATAGAAATAACTTCATAAGCATCAGCAACCTGCATCGCTGGAGCATTGGCATAGCGGTCAACGGCAATCACATAATTACCAAGACGTTGAGCAGCGATCGCAAATTCTTTGCCTAGTTCTCCTGAACCCAGCAACATCAATTTTTGGGGCAACTTAATACTCATTAACTTATCCAGGTCAATATCAATTCAATCATCTTATAATTTTTTGTGTTTTCATTACTAACTTCTCAAGAACTAAATATCGCTTTGCGTAGTTCTAAATCTTGACGTTCTAGATGATTTAAACCAATACCTACGCCAAACTGACATTTATTTACTAGAGTCTCTAACCAAATAGTCTCGTTCAGAGTTGCACCTCGTAAATCTGCATTTCTCAAGTCGGCTTTTGTAAAATTTACAAATAAAAGGTCTGCATTTACTAAACTACTACCTTGGAGATTTGCTTCTGACAAATTTCCTCGGATGAAGTTGACATCATCTAAAATTAAACCAGATAAATCTGCTCCCATCAGATTAGGGAACTTTAGCTGACTGGGATATTTAAAAAATCGTATTATACAAATGATATTAGCTTCATTTAGGTTAATTTTAGTTAAAAACTCATAACGAGCGATACCCAGTTGCTTCAGAATTTGTAGACGTTGTGGGGAACTTTGTTCTAAAAAATTAATGGCTGTGTTGCGTAGGTCTTGAGTAGAGATATTTAACATTATTTTCAGATTTTTGTGATATTTGTGTTAATAAAAAATTGAAGAAGAATTCAGAAGTCAGAATTCAGGAGTCAGAATCAATTAGTGGGGGATTCAGACCCGCCACTTTCTTGTTGACCGCTAAATCGAAGATTTAGCGGGGGTCTTAAACCCACTTATTTATCCGCCACTCGCACAGAATTCATACTGAATTCTGGCTCCTGACTCCTGAATTCTGTTAGATAACAAAGAATATATAATATAACAGTTTTCAAGCATTCATAAAAAACAAAAACCCCAATTGTTTTGAGAAATTGAGGTTTTAAGTTTATTGATAACTAACGAGCTAATGTTATGCTAATAATGCTTTCGTAGCAGATTCGCCTGCTAATTTCACTTGCCTTGTCAACTGCAAGTTTAACCATCCTAGAAAAGTTAACTCAGCGAGGAATGCCATAAAAATTGTTGTCGTACTAGAGCCTTGGATACCAACCCAAGGAAAAGTTGAAAACAGCCATACAGTAGACATCACAGTAGACACCTGTGATGTGATGCCGATAAATTCTAAAATTATCGGTGGTAGTAACACTGCTGCACCTATAATCCGAATTGCCCAGAAAGAACGTTTGGGAGTTTTCAGCAAAAGTATCAATTGGGCGATGGTAGCGTAAATCATGATTACGCTGATAGACAAAGCTATAGCTAAAAGTACTTTAAACCTGTCAACATCGTTACCTAGCCAAGTTTGGCCATTGTTGGTATCAAAAATAGATGTCAATGAAATCCAAATTAGCCAGGGGATAGTAACAATTGTAAGATTAATTGCGATCGCCACTAGTGCAGGGCTTTTTTCAGCCCAAATTAGATCCTGCCAAATACTCTTGTGGCTAGAAACTCCTTGATGTCGATATCTTGCCCAATCTTGTACATCTTGACGGTGAGGCGAAAGAACTGCAATTAAACTTAAAATCAACAGCAAGTTGTACGATGCTAGTAAAATGTAATTTTCCCCAACTTGTCGATCTAGTGTGTAACTATTTTCACCAATTTGTAGAGTAAAACCCCAGATCATCAACTGGCAAAACGCTACTAATAAATAACTTTGCTTCTTACTAATTATTGAGGCTTGAGGGTTACGGAAGCAACGTTTAAGAATTTGCAAAATTCCGTAACTGCACAATCCTAAATTTAATAAATGAAAGCCAACAACACTAATAATACTTCTCCCTAATGGTAAATAGAAAAACTGCAACTTTTTAATATCCGAGCCATTGGATAGATTAAATAAGTTAGGAAATAGATAATTAGTTGTATCCCAAGGATTAAAAAGTCTAAACCAAGCAATTGAATTATTTAAACTGTTGTTATAAGACGATGCAAGTAACATCGTTATGAACAAAAACATAAAAATTACACCACTAACTAGTAAACCCAACAAAGGCTGAGAACCACTAAACGAACGACTAAATAAGCTAAGTAGTAGTGCAGCACTGTAAAAGAAAATACAGCTAGCAGCAAGAATTGCGTAGTAACCCAAAATGTAACTAAAAGCAATTTGGGCAGAAAGCCCAGCCCATAAATGTAAAGGAACTGCTACTAAAATCATCAGATAAATTAAACTCGGAACTCCTAGCAACTTGCCAGTCAATATACTTGTTTCTGATTGGGGACTAAGACGGATAAAGTTTAGTGTGCCGCGAGTTTCTTCTTTAGCGAAATCGTTAATTAGCAAATAAGTGCCTGCAACTATTAGTGTAAATATAAAAATTACACTAAATGTTAAGAATATATATTCCCAATGATCTCGCCACCACATCTGCCAATCAATTTGAATTTGGGGACAAAAATTCTTTGAGAAGAAATCATTTAATTCAGCAATTTTAGATTGATCTGATTCTTTGAAAACCTGTGTTTGTTGCGGTTCATATATTTGACGTAAACGACAGTATGTCCCAGTTAGGGAGTATTTATTATTAGGAGCGTTACTTAAATGATATAAAGTAACTACCAGTTGCAATACGAAAGATGTCACAACTGCGATCGCTACATTAAAAAATTTAAATTGTCCTTTGAGTTCGCGGAATAATTGCGGATTCCAATCGCCGATTTTGTCGATTAAATTAAGCATAATCTGAAAAATTTCTCCCAAAAGAGTGAGTGATATTTATTGATGAATCAAGATGCTTGTTTGTGACCTAATTTTAAGAAAATACTTTCTAAGTCTTCTTGCGTGCAGTGAAAATCAGTTAGAGGAATGCCCGCTTTGATCAGCGATCGCAATAACTCGGCACTATCTTCATCTTTGCCGGAAAAATTCACCCGCACGCTGTTTTTTCCTGATATAACCTCCCATTCTTCTACTAAAGGATGGTGTTTAAGTTCGTTCAAAAGTGTCTCTAAGTTCCCTAGAGTTGATAAGACAATTTGCTGATGGGCTAGACGCTGATAAAGTTGCTGTAGGGAAGTACTTTCTACTAAAAAGCCAAGTTCCATAATTCCTACAGAAGTACAAATTTCCGCTAAATCGCTGAGAACGTGGGAGGAAATGATCGTAGTCATTCCAGCTTCTTGCAAAGCCTTAATAATTTCACGAAAGTGCATCCTTGCAATCGGGTCAAGCCCAGAAACAGGCTCATCTAGTAATAGTAAAATTGGTTCGTGGATAATGGTTCGCGCTAAACTTAAACGCTGTTTCATTCCCCTCGACAGAGTAGAAATCTGACTATTGCGTTTATTACCAAGTTGAATAAGTTCTAAAACTTCATGTAAGCGTTTAGTGCGGCGCGGTTCTCGCAAACGATATAAACGCGCAAAGTAATCTAAGTAATCCCAGACTGTCAAATCTTCATATAGTGGGTAGTCATCGGGTAAATAGCCAAGATGACGCTTAAGTTTGAGGTTACTGCTGTCACGGATCAGGCGATCGCCATTAATATAAATCTCACCTGTAGTTGCTTCCTCAGCAGTCGCCAACATTCGGATGAGAGTTGTTTTACCCGCGCCATTCGGCCCAATCAGTCCATAAACTTCCCCCGCTTGGATTTCTAAATCAACATCATTGACAGCAACGTGTCGGTCAAATTGCTTAGTGAGTCCACGGGTACAAATTGTTAATTCTTTTACCATCGCTGCTAGGGTGCGGCTTGTGATTAACCGCTAACCTAACTTTTTTTACAGCTTTTGTCAGGATGGTTTCCAAAATTGAAACTAGCTTTATTTAAAGCTGCTTTGAGTTCTGGGCATTATTTACCCTATTTTCACTAAAGTTTTAAATAATACCAACTATTAATTTTTGCTAAGGGGAATACTAAAGCTAGAAATCTCTAGTACTAATATTGCAAACCTGATGATATTAGAGTCAACCGCTTGCTCAGTAGGCAATGGTATTTTCACTGGAATAGGTCATAAACTTAGCAAAAGTAGGTAAGACATACGCCCTACCTACTTATTAATTCTGATTCTGCTATTTATGAAATATTTGCAAATTAAACCTTGACTTTTTTCTTTAGTGTCAAGTTATTTCTGATAGTGGTGGGATGACGTTATTAACCCCATTACCAGATGAGCCGCTAATTGCATAACGGTATTCGGGAACTGGATATCCAGCCTCACCAAAGGTTTCACGGATAGCTTTATTAGTGTCGAAGTAAACCTGCCAATAGTGATCGTTATTGCAATAAGGACGTACTGCTAGTACAGGCCCTGCAAAGTTGAAATTCTGAATTTCCACATCCGGTGCTGGATTTTGGAGAACATTAGGAATTTGGCTAATTTTCGCTTTCAAAAGTGCGATCGCTTCGTTGTGTTTCACATCATGATGAAGTTGAGCCACTAGATCAACCCGACGGTAAGGGTTGGCAGAATAATTCTGGATGTTATCAGCAAAGATTTTATTATTAGCGACAATTGTCAACACGTTATCAGGCGTATTGATATTTGTTGTGAACAGTCCAATTTCTGTAACAGTGCCTGTCACGCCTGCGGTGGTAATGAAATCACCAACTTTGAAAGGTCGAAAAACAATTAAAAATGCTCCGGCTGCAAAGTTGGCTAGTAAACCCCCCCATGCTGCACCAATTGCAATGCCTGCTCCTGCTAGCAATGCAGCAAAGGAAGTTGTTTCAACCCCAAAGAAGCCGAGAATTGCCACAACTAGAATAATTCTCAGTGTGACACCAATGATATTCAGAAGATAGTTAATGAGTGTTGGATCGACGTGTTGACCTCGGAAAGCACGTCGTACTAGCTTCAATCCAAAATCAATCAAGCGTTGAGCAATCAGCCACAGTGCGATCGCACCTAAAATTTTCAACCCAAACTGAGTTAAAAGTTGGCTAGCAACTAAGCTAATTTGTCTAAAATCCATAATTTTTGTCTGTGAATATTAAATACAATAAACATACAAGAAATTAAATCAAAATGATATATCAATACTTTTTTTTAATTTTTGCTGTAATGTGCAGCAGATAGGAAACTGTTCTCGGAGGATATCTGAACAGTTTTGGGCAAATATAAATAAATCTTTTCTTGCGGGATTATCTACTTTTTGGCTTGTTGCTGTTTTTTTACTCCTTAATTCAAGTAAAGATGTCATAGATATTGGGATTTTCCAAGATTTAATCCTTGTCTGGCGTATCAATCTTTGCTCCCTATCTCAAATTTCTGCATAAATCGCGCTATGCCAGCAGGGCCAAGTTTTTTAGTCAAGGCTTTTATAGCGCTTCCTATGTTGGTGAAGTATAGCTAGACTTCATATATAAACCCTTTTAACTTTGAGGATGTGCCTCATTCGATCGAGAACCGCTATATTCCCAACCGCCTAATCTCAGCTTGATTATGTGCGTGTTGGTCAACGACTATGAGACTATCTATTCCTAAAGAGGTTACAGGTGTCAAGTAAAAAAATCGGTTTTTGGTCTGTGTGGGCATTGGGTGTAGGCGGCATTGTTGGTGGACTTTTTCCAGCACTGGGAGTTGTAATTCAAATAGCTGATGTAGGCGCACCACTAGCATTTGCGATCGCCGGGACAATAGCTTTGATAACTACTTATGCTTATGCAAAACTTTCGGTAGCTCATCCATGTCGAGGCGGGACAGTAACCTTCTTAAACCAGGCTTTTGGTTCAGGACTGTTTAGTGGGACACTGAATCTTCTACTGTGGTTTAGTTATGTAGTCATGCTTTCCTTTTACTTGCAGGCTTTTGGTAGTTATGGAGTTAGCCTGTTTACATCTACTCAACCGATTTGGAAGCATTTACTGATTAGCTTGGCAATTTTAGGGACAACTGGATTAAATCTACTAACTGCCAATCATATTGGTAAATCTCAAATCTGGATTGTCAGCTTCAAACTGGGGATTTTGCTCCTGTTCATTACTATGGGAAGTAGTCATATCGACATTTCCCGTCTAGAACCAGTCTCAATATCGTCGCTACAGTCAATTTTCGCCGGAGCAATGGTGATTTTCTTATCTTATGAAGGCTTTGAGCTAATCGCCAATGCAGCAGAGGATCTTGTCAATCCCAAGCATACTTTGCCACGAGTTTATTACTCTGTAATCGGGTTCGTTATTTTGCTTTACGTTTTAATAGCACTGGTTACATTGGGAGCAGAACCAATAGAACAGATTTTGGCAGTAAAAGACTATGCTTTGGCTGAAGTTGCCAAACCAATTATGGGGCAATTTGGATCTGTATTGATTACTATTGCTGCTCTTTTCTCAACTATCTCGGCTAGTAACGCCACACTCTACGGTTCAGCTCGTTTTAGCACTGTGATTGCTAAATCTAGGGGGTTTAACTTTGGTAGCAAAATGAATGGCATAGAGCAATCTTCAATTGGCTTATTTATTACTAGTGGTATTACTCTCATAATCGCCAATTTTTGTGATATAAGTCGGATTTCAACGATGGGTAGTGCCGGGTTTCTCCTAATATTTGCTGCGGTTAATTTAGCTAACGCTCGTATGCATCGTTATACGAAAAGCAAGCAGTGGATTTCACTTTTAGGTGCTGGAATATGTTTAGTAGCACTAGGAATGTTGATTTGGTTTGCTTTGCAAACAGATCCACAAACCGTCTGGGTTTTAGTGTTGATGGTAGGAGTAGCTATAGGCATTGAAGTAATCTACTACCTGTCAAATAATCGACGGCTACACCTTTGAAGAAGCTTTGCTCAACTCTAAAATGTTTTTGTAATAGTCCACGTTTGGATTAATTTAACTTGAATTCGATGAACCTCTCCCTCCCAACCTCCCTCTCCCACGGGAAAAGGGAGGAGCAATGAGAAATTAGGGTTTTGGCTCCCCTCTCCGACACGGAGAGGGGCTGGGGGAGAGGTCAAAATAGCACTCGTCGAATTCACGTTAATTTAACTTGAATTTGCAAACAGTGCCTTCTCTGTTAGCAGATCGTTTGCTTTAGATTTTCATTATGAATCATCTTTTAAAGGTGATTTAGGAATGGCTCATAAGTGGTAACTTTATCTGGAACGTCGAGCCTTTACCCTCATTGCTCATCACATGAATGTGACCGCCGTGAGCCTGGACAATTTGTTGAGCGATCGCTAATCCTAACCCAAATCCGCCGCTTTCTCTGGTACGTTCTGTATCAACTCGGTAAAAGCGATCGAAAATATAAGGTAAATCTGCCTCTGGAATTCCAATTCCAGTATCAATAACCTGAATTACTGCCCGATCTGGGTGAGGTTCTAAGCGTAACCAGACAGTTCCACCAGATGGAGTATAATTACAGGCGTTGTTAAGCAAGTTTTCCACAGCTAGGCGCAGCAAATCGGGGTCAGCCCACAACTCAATGGGTTGTTCTGGTAAATGGCCGATCAACTCGAGCGACGCTTTTGCAGCAACAGTATTGTAATAAATAGCTAAATTCTCTAGCAAGCTATTAAGATTAACCTTTTTGAGAGATTCGGGAGTTAATTTTCCCTGATGCCGAGCCAACAGCAGTAGGTTATTGACCAAGGTACTCATCGACTTGGCGCTATCGATGATGTTCTCTATTGAGGGATGGATTTGGGGACGGTCTGCTGCCATTAGTAACCCAACTTGGGCATTGGTTAAAATCGCAGACAAGGGCGATCGCAACTCATGAGAAGCATCTGATGTAAAGCGTTGTAGTTGATTATAGGCTTGCTGAACGGGTTGCATAGCTATGCCGCCAAGTACCCAACCTGTAAGTCCAATTAACCCCAGTGCTATAGGCACAGCAAGGGTCAACATTAACTGAAATTCTCTGAGATCGTTTTGAGTTTCTGTCAGTGGGATACCAACTTGCAGATAACCGATGACCGAATTTCCTCCTTGAACAGGTAGGGTGACTTGACGAAGCCAAAGCGTCTCACCTGTAAACTGGTCAACGGACTTAATCGTGAGAAACTCAGATGCTATTCCCAACTTTTCTGGAGGTGGAGTACCAAAAAACCGCTTGAGTTTGCCGTTGGGGTCATACCAGCGAACATAGACCAATTCAATATCAGCGGGGTGAGAACCACTACCCAATAGCGGTATATTGCTCAGATCGACTTCTTTTTGTCCTTGATACAGCCGATACTGCGAACTGGCTGCCATTAACTCTGCTCTTTTATAAAGCAGTTGATCTAATGCTTTGAGCTTGTCTTTTACCTCAAGATTGTAAATCACTCCAGCAAAGAGAATGAGAATGCACCCCATTGAAAGGGTAAACCAACGAGCTAAGTTACGACGACTGCGGTTAAACACAACTTATGCTAA